>NZ_LZJA01000187.1:0-7798 GCF_001666785.1 Mycobacterium sp. E3305
GAGGCGGGCACTTTGGCTAATCCCTCGAAATCGCGGGGAAGTCCGCGCGATCGCCCGGGGAAGCGCGCGATCGCCCGGGGAAGTCCGCGCGACCGACGGGGGAAGTCCGCGCGGCGAAACCGGCGTCGCCGCGGAGCGGCGGGCGTACCATCAGCTCACGCTCAACGGCGAGCGAGGGCAAAGACATGAACGACACCCACACCGACTCGACCGACGTCGACAAATGGGACCGCGATCTGACCGAACACGTCGTCGCGCTGACCCGGCCGATCGTCAAACGGTATTTCCGCTCCGAGGTGCGCGGCCTGGACAACCTTCCCGAAGGACCGTCGCTGGTGGTGGGTAACCATTCCGGCGGCATGCTGACGTTCGACCTGTCGGTGTTCGCCGTCGACTATTACGACACCTTCGGCTACGACCGCCCCCTCTACGCGCTCGCCTTCGACACCATCTTTTCCGGACCGGCCGCCGAGTTCTTCCGCCGCACCGGCGTGATCCGCGCGACGCGCGAGAACGCCGCCAAGGCGCTGGCCTCGGGCGCGGTCGTGCTGGTGTTCCCGGGCGGCGACTACGACGTGTACCGGCCGACCCTGCAGGAGAACGTCGTCAACTTCGACGGCCGGACCGGCTACATCACCACCGCCCTGGAGGCGGACGTCCCGATCGTGCCCGCCGTCTCGATCGGCGGGCAGGAGAGCCAGCTGTTCCTGACGCGCGGACAGTGGCTGGCCCGCCTGCTTCGGCTCACCAAGTTCGAGCGCAGGTTCTTCCGAACGAACATCATGCCGGTCACGTTCGGTTTTCCGTTCGGCCTCAGCGTCCTGGCGCCGGTCAACATGCCGCTGCCCACCAAGATCGTCACCGAGGTCCTGCGGCCGATCGACCTTCGCCATTTCGGCGAGGCGCCCGACATCAAGCGACTCGACGCGCACGTGCGCTGGACGATGCAAAAAGCGCTCAAAGCCCTTGCCGCCCAACGCCACTTCCCGGTTATCGGTTAAGCGCCCGCGAAGACCACGTCGGGATTGAGGACGCCCGCCGGGTCGAAGCTCCGCTTGATGCGGCGCATCAGGTCCACCTTGACCGGGTCCTCCAGCTCGAGGAAATAGGGCGTCTTGGCGCGGCCCAGCCCGTGCTCCCCGGAGATCGCGCCGCCCAATTCCATTGCCAGCGCGAAGATGTCGATCATCAGCTTCTTGCGCGTGTCGGGGTCCTTGCAGAAGATGGCCAGGTGCACGTTGCCGTCGCCGGCGTGCCCGCAGCCCGCCGCCGCCCCGCCGGCGGCCGCCGCCAGGCCGCGCGCGGCGGACAGGAACTTGGGCATCGCGCCGCGTGGCACCACGGTGTCGATGAGGTCGTCGGCGCCGACCGCCTTCAACGTCCAGAACGCCTTCTCGCGCGCCTCGATCAGCTTGCGTGCCGAACCGCCTTCGAGCACATAGGCGTCTACCGCGCCGAGCTCGGCCAGCAGCTCGCCAGCCTTCTCGACGTCCTCGTCGAGCCGGTCGGCGGTGCGGTTCTCAAGCGCCACAACCAGATACGCGTCACAGCTGTCGCGGACGCTGTCGGGGATGCCCAACTCCAGGTTCTGGGTGTGTACGAGCGCGGCCATCGTCACGTTGTCGATGTACTCCAGGATGTAGGGCGCGAGGCCGCTGCCCACGATCTTGGGGACCGCCGTCATGACCTGGTCGAAGTCGGCGAACGGGGCGAGCACGGCGGCGTTGTGGTCGAGCCGCGGATGCAGCTTGACGGTCACCTCGGTGGCCAGGGCCAGGGTGCCTTCGGAGCCGACGATGAGTTGGGTCAGGTCGTAGCCGGTGGAGATCTTGGCGATCTTGCCGCCGGTGCGGATGAGCTCGCCGGTCGGCAGCGCCGCCTGCAGCCCGAGCACGTTCTGGCGGGCAATGCCGTACTTGACCGCGTTCATGCCGCCGGCGTTGGTGCCGACGTTGCCGCCGACGCTGGACGACAGCTCGCCGGGGTGAACCATGTAGCGCAGGCCGGTGTCGGCGGTCGCGGCGTCCAGCTCGGTGAGCGTGACCCCGGGTTGGACGACGGCGACCTGGTTGATGGTGTCGACCTCGAGGACGGCGTTCATCCGTTCGAAGGAGATCAGCAGCCCATCGGCCCGCGGGATCGCCGCGCCCGACAGGCCGGTGCCCGAGCCGCGGGCCGTGACCGGCACGCCAGCGTCGGAGGCGGCCTTCAGCAGCTGCGAAACCGCTTCCGCGGAAACCGGTTTGGCGACATACGCCGGGCGTTGCGGCGGCTTCGTCAAGACTTCGTCGTGCCAGTAGTCCTCGGGGATGGCGTCACCGGTCAGCAGGTTGTGCTGGCCGACGATCTCGGCGAACCGGGCCGTCATGTCGCTCATGAGGCTTCAGCCTATCGCCGCGGTCAGGTGATCGAGGGGAGTCCGCATTCGGCCGCGGAGGATCGGCACGCAATCGTCGGGCAGCTGGGCGGTGACCTCCACGCCGGAGCCGTCGAGTTCGTCGAGGAACCCGGGTAGCTGCTCCATCGCGCCGGTGGGCAGGTCGTGCAGGACGACGACGGTGTGCTGGTGGCTGCGGGTATCGGCGAGTGCCCGCTCGACCCAGCCGCGCGGGTCGGCCCAGTCGCGCGGGACGCTGTTCCACAGGACGCAGGTGTACTTCTCGGTGATCAGGTGGTCGATCGCCGTGCGGTTCAGGCAGCGCTTTTCGAGTGCGCCCTCCGTTCCCCACGGCCTGAAGAGCCGATCGGCATCGCCGAAGTCGTCCAAAAGCTCTTGGGTGCCGCGGATCTCGTGAAGCGTCTCCGCGGCAGAGAGCTCGCCGAGGGGCCGGCCGTGGGTGAGGGAGTGATTGCCGATCCGGTGCCCCTCGCGCACCGCCCGCTCCAGCAGCCGGCGCCCCGCCGGCGGGCGGACGTTCTCGCCGACGACGAAGAAGACGGCGGACGCCTGCCGCTGGGCGAGGGCGTCGAGAACCCGGTCCGTGACGCCGGGTGTCGGGCCGTTGTCAAAGGTCAGGGTGATTTTCGGGCGCATCACTCCCCAGCGTACCTTGCCTGACTGATCGATCAGACAGTATCGTGGGCGGATGACCGCGGCGGCTTCGAAGTCCGAGGTGCCTGCCGGTGACGCCCGGCAGCGGATCCTGCAGACGACGATCCAGTGCTTCTGCGCGTACGGCTACGAGAAGTCCTCGATGAAGCTGATCTCGACGAGGGCCGGCGTCTCGCAGACGCTGCTGCACTATCACTTCGAGACCAAGGAAAAGCTCTTCCAGGCGGCGATCGACGACATGGCCAAGCGCATGTTCGCCACGGCGGCGACGCGGCTGCCGGGGCGGCTGTCGGTGCGCGAGGGCCTGACCGAGGCGGCCGGGCTGATGTACGCCTTATTCATCGACAACATCGACGCGGTCACGTTCATGGTCGAGTTCGCCGCGGCGGCCAACCACAACGAGTTCCTGCGGGTCGCGTATGTCGACTATCGCGATACCCAACGCCGGCAGCTCGGCGAGGCGCTGCGCCGCATCGCCGGTGACGACGTGCCGCAGCGCTTGATCGACGAGTCGGTGCGCCTCTTCGAAACCGTGCTGCTGGGCATGTCGATGCAGCGGCCGTTCGTTTCGGACACCTCGGCCTTCCGTCGCGACTTCGACGTGTTCGCCCAACTGCTCGCGGCCCGCATCACCGAAGGATTGGAACCCAGGCGATGACCCCGAACCTCACCGATCAACCAATGGTCGAAGACGCGGTGACCGGATCCGGCGGCAAACGAATCTTCGTGCGCCGCTACGACAACCCCACCGCCGACTACGTGTTGGTGCTGGTGCACGGCACCGCCGGCAACAGCGAGAGCTACGACGCGTTCGCCGAGCACATGCGCCGGAACTTTCCGGCGGCCGTCTATTCGTTCGACCTGACCGGGCATGGCCGCACCGAGGGGGAGCCGGGCGTGTTCAGCTTCGAGGACTTCCTCGAAGACACCAGGGCGGTAACCGATTACGCGGCGCGGCGCACGTCCCTCCCGGTCGTCCTGCACGGCGCCAGCCAGGGCGGGGAAGTCGCGTTCCACGCGCTCGACGCGTGCCCGGCCGTGACAGCCGGCGTGTGCATGAACATCCTGTTGAACCACGAGGCGCCGATGAGCCCGGCGATCCGATTGTTCCGGTCGCGACCGGCGAAGTGGGCGGCCAAGACATTCGGCGATCGGCTGCGGGTCCCATTAAGACGCGTCATCGACTTCGAGGCCGCCTACCAGGAAGACCCCGGGCTGCTCGACACCAAGAAGAAGGACCCGTTCTACGTCTGGCAGTACGGGCTCAAGAGCTACCACTCGGTGTTCAACTACGTCCCGCCAAAACCCGCCGCCGCCAACACGAAACCCGTCCTCATCACCTGCGGGGAGCACGACGAGATCGTCGGCGCCGAGCACTGCCGGGCATGCTTCGAGCGGATCGGCGGTACCAAGGACTTCTTCATGATGCCCGGCGGCGGGCATCAGCTGATGCTGTTCGACACGGTCGTCTACAGCCGGGTGATCGACTCGTGGATCCGGGAACGCGTGCTCGGGCACGCGCAGTCGTGGGAGCCGCCCATCGAGCCCGAGGAGCGGCGCTACTTCGAGTTCCTCGATCGCGAACGGGCCAACGATACGAAAGGCGAGCCCGAGTACCACTATTCGCTGATCGATCGCGCGCTGATGCGGATCAGCAACGGCACGATCGAGCGCGGGGTGCGCTACTTCTCCAATGCCGAGGTCAGCGAACAGTGGCGCTTCACCGCGGACCTCGTCGGCGAAATCGACTACGCCGCATGGGACTTCCTGCGCGACTATCTTCCTGCGGTAGAGGGCCCGAGGATCGCGGTGGTCGGTTGCGGCGGCGGCGGGGCTATCGAGGGATTGCTCAACCGCGATCCGCGACTAAGCGAGTGGGACATCGTGGGCATCGACGTCGACTACAAGTCGATCGACGCGGCCCGCAAGCGTTTTGCCGGCAAGGCGGGGGTGAGCTTCGTCGTCGGCGACGCGCGTGACCCGGAGGTGTTGGGGGCCGATCGATTCGACCTGGTTTACCTGCATGGGGTGCTCGACCACTGCACCGAGCACCGCCGCTTGATGGACAGCGTGTTTCGCGCGTTGAGGCCGGGCGGCCGGATGTTCTATGTCGCGCCCGATCGCAACGTGTGCACGTGGCTGTGTTTCGTGACGGTCGGGCCGTTGTTCGTGTTCGGTCTGCACAAGCCGAACCATGACTTTCGGCGATTCCCCCGCCCCGCCGAATTGAACGCGGTGCTCGAGCAGGCCGGGTTCGAGCTGCTGCCCCGGCGAGGCCGGCCGGACGCCCCCGCCATGGTCGGGGTCGAATACAAGTCGGGGATGAATCCGTTTCCCGTCAAGAAGTCGGTGCGCGATCGCGCCCTGGGTGAGGAGATCTTCGAGCACACCGAGCCCAGGTGGTGGCTGGGGAACGGCTTCGTCGGGGAGTTTGCGGGGGTGGCCCAGAAACCCTTGTTGAACGCCTGTTGAGCAGCGGGTTTCGATTCCCGATTCTGTGGTTATCCGGAACCAGCAGGGCAGTCAGCTTTCCGACAGGAGATCGACACGGACCTCCAAGGAACTCAGTCCTACCGCGGCCAGGGCAGTAACGGAGTGCTCCTGGTGCCGGGCGGTCTCCTTGCCGACGGCCGGTACGAGCTGCGTGGCGTCCTGGGCCGCGGTGCGATGGCCGAGGTGCGCGAGGGGTGGGACCGGAAGCTCAACCGCCCCGTCGCCATCAAGCTGCTCTACCCCGGGGTGGCCGACCGGCCGGACAACCGTTCGCGGTTCGACACCGAGGCGCGCGTCGCCGCGCGGCTGACCGGGAGGCACGTCGTGGTGGTGCACGACGTCGGCGAGCACTACGGGTTGCCGTTCATCGTCATGGAGCGGCTACCGGGAGTGACGCTGGCCGACCACATCGCCCGCGGGCCGCTGCCGGTGCCCTTCGTGCACGCCGTCCTCGACGGTGTCCTGGACGCCCTTGCCGAAGCGCATCAGGCCGGCATCCTGCACCGCGACGTCAAGCCCGGCAACATCCTGTTCACCGCCGCGGGGGAACCCAAGCTCGCCGACTTCGGCATCGCCAAGACCTCCGGCGCCGCCTACACCAGGGCGGGCGAGGTCGTCGGCAGCATGGCCTACCTGAGCCCCGAGCGGCTGACGTCCAAGCCGGCCACGGTGCTCGACGACCTGTACTCCGTCGGCGTGGTGGGTTACGAGGCGCTGACCGGGCGGCGGCCGTTCCCGCAGGAGGACCTGGGCGCGCTGGCGCGCGCGATCCTGCAGGAGTCGCCGCCGCCGCTGGCCACGCTGCGTCCGGAGGTGCCCCCGCCGCTCGCCGCCGCGATCGAGCGCGCGATGGCCCGCGACCCCGCCTGGCGGTTCGACCAGGCGGGTGCCATGCGGGCCGCGCTGGTCGGCGCCCCGCCGCCGGTGATGCCCACCGGCACCCGCGTGATGGAAGCCCCGCCGCCCGCCGTGCTGACCTACACGCCCGCGCGGCTGGAGCCGGACAGTCCGCGGCGCAAGTGGTGGATCGCGGCGATCGCGGCGGCCTTCCTGTTGGCACTCCTCCTGCTGGCGATCGATCCGCCGTTCTCGGCGCCACCGCCGACGCCCTCGACGACCACCACCACGCCGGCGCCGCCCCCGACGACCGCCACCGCCACCACCACACCCACGAGCACCCCGCAGCCGGCGCCCCCGCCGGGTCCGCCAGGTCACGGGGGCCCTAAGCACAAAGGCCACGGCGGCTGACGTCGACATGGGATCGGTAGCCGCCCGGCCGGCGTGTGATTGCGGCATGAACATGAAGTGGATGGCCGCCGCGCTGCTGACGGCCGGCATCGGTGTGGGGCTGACCGCGGGCGTCGCGCAGGCCGACCCGTACGGCCACGTCGGCGGCAACTGCCCGGCGGGGCACACCTGCGGCCAGTGGTGCCCGGGCGAGCGCATCCCGGACAACTTCGTCAACTGGAACATGGGCGTGTGCCACCTCTATTACTACGATTACCGTGGCGTGGTCGACGCCGACACCGGTGCCGTCTACGGGTGGCCGAGCGGCCCGATCAATGCCACCCCGCACCCGCGGCCGGCCGGACCGCCCAATTTCAACTGCGGCTTGTTCTGGTGCCCGGTGCCCCCGCACGCGTGAGCCGCCGCACGTTAGGTCGGCGCCCATTCGGGGAACCCGCCGGGCTGGACCTTTACGACCTAGCGAAAGGACTGCCCATTGACCTCGCGGCTTGGCACCCGGTTCGGTCCCTACGAGCTGCGATCGCTGATCGGAGCGGGTGTGACGGGCGAGGTCTACCGCGCGCACGACACAGTTAGGGACCGGACGGTCGCGGTCAAGCTGGTATCCGCCGACATCGCCGCGGAACCCGGCTTCCAGCAACGCTTTCGACAGGACTGCGGTGTCGCTGCGCTGTTGGAGCAGCCGCATGTCATCCCGGTGCACGACTTCGGTTCGATCCACGGGGTTTGTTACGTCGACATGCAGCTGGTCGACGGCGGCAGCCTCAGGGATCTGCTGCGCGAGCGGGGGCCACTGGAAGCGTCGCGCGCCGCGTCGATCGTCGCGCAGGTCGCGCGAGCGCTGGACGCCGCGCACGCCGCCGGGCTGGTGCATTTGGCTGTTCGGCCCGAAAACGTGCTGCTGACCCCGGACCACTTCGCGTATCTCGTCGACTTCGGTCTCGGGCACGGCGACCCGTCGCGGGTGTATATGGCGCCCGAGCGGTTCACCACCGGCCGGGTCGG
>NZ_LZJA01000188.1:0-79620 GCF_001666785.1 Mycobacterium sp. E3305
CCCCGGCTCGCCGATCCACAAGTTCAGCGACCTGGCGGCCGGTCAGCGCATCGGCGTGGTCCAGGGCACCGTCGAGGAGTCCTATGTCGTGGACACCCTGCATCTGCAACCGGTGAAGTACCCCGGCTTCGCCACCCTGTATGCCAGTCTCAAGACGCGTCAGATCGATGCGTGGGTGGCGCCCGGAACCCTCGCCTCGACCGTCATCCGCCCGGGCGATCCGGCCGTCACGGTCGCGAACACTTTCAGCCCAGGCAATTTCGTGGCCTACGCGGTCGCGAAAGAGAACAAGCCGCTGATCGACGCGCTGAATTCCGGACTGGATGCGGTGATCGCCGATGGCACCTGGGCCAAGCTGTACTGCCAATGGGTACCGCGGACGCTGCCGCCCGGGTGGAAACCCGGATCGAAAGCCGCGCCCGCCCCGAACCTGCCCGACTTCGCGGCGATCGCCGCGAGCCAGCACCGCACCGCGACGGGACCGGCTGCACCCAAATCGACCCTGGCGCAGTTGCGCGATTCGTTCTTCGACTGGGAGATGTACCGACGAGCCATCCCGGTTCTGCTCACGACCGGGCTGCCCAACACGCTCATCCTGACCAACAGCGCCATCGTGATCGGCCTCGCTCTCGGGATGGTGCTGGCCATGGCGGGCATCTCGCACCGGCGCTGGCTGCGCTGGCCGGCGCGGGTGTACACCGATATCTTCCGGGGCCTGCCCGAAGTGGTGATCATCCTGCTGATCGGAATGGGGGTCGGGCCGTTGGTCGGCGGGCTGACCAACAAGAATCCCTACCCCCTGGGAATTGCGGCATTGGGATTGATGGCCGCCGCCTATATCGGTGAAATCCTGCGCTCCGGAATCCAAAGCGTGGACCCTGGCCAGTTGGAGGCCGCCAGGGCGCTGGGCTTCAGCTATACGACCGCGATGCGGCTCGTGGTGGTGCCACAGGGAATACGGCGGGTGCTGCCCGCACTGGTCAATCAATTCATCGGGCTGCTGAAGGCCTCCGCGTTGGTGTACTTCCTCGGCCTGATCGCCGACCAGCGCGAGCTTTTCCAGGTGGGCCGCGATTTGAATGCCCAGACGGGGAGCCTGTCGCCGTTGGTGGCCGCGGGCCTCTTCTATTTAATATTGACCATTCCGTTAACGCATCTGGTGAATTACATCGACGCGCGTCTGCGCCGCGGGCGGCGCGCCCCCGATCCGGACGACACTCCGGGCATGCTCACCACGACGTTCGGCCAGGAGATCACGTGAACATGGGCCGCGCGCCGGTCTCCCTGTCCGCCAAAGACATTCATCAGACCCTAGGCGGCAACAAGGTGCTGCGCGGTGTGGATTTCGAGGCCCCTGCGGGCACCACCGTCGCCGTCATCGGTCCGTCCGGATCGGGCAAGTCGACGCTGCTGCGGACCTTGAACCGGCTGCACGAACCGGACAGCGGCGACATCCTGCTGGACGGCCGGTCGGTATTGCGCGACGATCCCAACAAGCTCCGCCAGCGCATCGGCATGGTGTTCCAGCATTTCAACCTCTTCCCGCACCTGAGTGTCCTGAAGAACGTTGCGATGGCGCCCCGCAAGTTGCACCGCCTGCCCGCCGACGAAGCCCGCCACTTGGCCCTGGCCCAATTGGAGCGAGTTGGCCTGAAGCACAAGGCCGATGCGCGGCCGGGCATGTTGTCCGGCGGCCAGCAGCAACGGGTCGCGATCGCCCGCGCATTAGCCATGTCGCCACAAGTGATGTTCTTCGACGAGGCCACTTCCGCGCTGGATCCCGAAATGGTGAAAGGGATTCTGCAACTCATCGCCGACCTCGGCGCCGACGGCATGACGATGATCGTGGTCACCCACGAAATGGGCTTCGCCCGCTCGGCATCCGACACGGTCGTCTTCATGGATAGGGGCAAGGTCGTGGAATCCGGTCCCCCGGAGCAGATTTTCGAGGCCGCGCGGACCGAACGTTTACAGCGATTCTTGTCCCAAGTACTTTGACCGTCCCCTCGGTTCTAATTAGTAGGCTTAGCTAGCTTGTCCCCGCCTGATATCGCGTTAGACTCCCCGTTTATGGCGGACAGCGAATCCACCGCGGCCGATGTGACCGAGCTTGCGGAAGGTTTGCACCGTGCGCTGTCCAAATTGTTTTCGATTCTGCGTCGTGGGGACCCGAGCGGCGCTGCCGCGGGAGAACTGACACTGGCGCAACTGTCGATCCTGGTCACCTTGCTGGATCAGGGGCCGATTCGGATGACCGACCTGGCGGCCCATGAACGGGTGCGGACTCCCACCACGACGGTGGCGATCCGCCGGCTGGAGAAGCTCGGTCTGGTGAAACGCTCGCGCGACCCGTCCGACCTGCGTGCGGTGCTGGTCGACATCACTCCGCGCGGACGGGCGGTGCATGGCGAATCCCTGGCCAACCGGCGCGCATCCCTGGCGGCGATGCTCAGTCAGCTCCCCCCGGCCGATCTGGGCACCCTGATGCAGGCGCTGGCTCCGCTGGAGCGGCTGGCCTGCGGCGAGCCGGCCCCGGGGCCCGCCGGCGAACCCGCGGCAGCCAAAGAGGCGTGAAAACACCTGCCCGACAACGGATTTCCTGGCACCCGTAGACTATCTTGCATGCCCACTGCACTCATCACAGGCGCAGGCGGCGGCATCGGTGCCGCGATCGCCACGGCGCTGCCCCCACCCACACCCTGCTGCTTGCCGGTCGGCCGTCCGACCGGCTGGACGCCGTGGCGGAGCGGCTCGACGCGACGACCTTCCCGCTGGACCTGACCGACCCCTCCGAGATCGAGGCCACCTGCGAGATCGTGGATGAACTCGACGTGCTTGTGCACAACGCAGGCGTGTCCTTCCCCGGTCACGTCGCGGAGTCCAACGTGGATGAGTGGCGTGCCACCTTCGCCGTCAATGTGCTTGGACCGGTGGAACTTACGCTGGTGCTGCTGCCGGCCCTGCGGAGCGCCCGCGGACAGGTGATCTTCATCAATTCGGGTGCGGGACGCAACGTTTCGCCCGGGATGGCCTCCTACTCGGCGAGCAAGTTCGCGTTGCGCGCCTTCGCCGACTCACTGCGGGCCGACGAACCGCAGCTGCGGGTGACAACGGTCTATCCCGGCCGCACAGACACCGAAATGCAGCGCGAACTCGTCGCATTCGAGGGCGGCGCGTATGACGCCGCTAAGTTTCTCAAGCCAGAGACGGTCGCTGCCGCGGTAGCCAATGTGGTGGCCACTCCCCCAGACGGCCACGTCCACGAGGTCGTGCTGCGGCCCGCAGGCCATTGACTCGGCTACTCGCTAGACGACCAGGTTGACCAGCCGGCCCGGGACGACGATCACTTTGCGCGGATTGGCGCCCGCCAGGAATGCCTGAACCTTCTCGTCCGACAACGCCGCGGCTTTCAGCGTGTCTTGGTCGGCATCGGCGGCGACCACCACACGCCCGCGCACCTTGCCGTTGACCTGGACCGGGTATTCGACACTGTCGTCGACCAGGTAGGCCGGATCGGCTTGCGGGAACGGGCCATGCGCCAGCGACGTGGTGTGGCCAAGCCGCAGCCACAGTTCCTCGGCCAGGTGCGGGGCCAGCGGCGCCAGCATCAGCACCAGCGGCTCGACCGCCGCGCGCGGTACCGCGTCGCGGTGCTCCTTGGTCAGGTGGTTCGTGTACTCGATCAGTTTGGCCGCCGCGGTGTTATTCCGCAGTGCCGCATAGTCTTCCGAAACTCCCGCGATGGTGCGGTGCAGCGCGCGCAAGGTTTCGGTGTCGAGCTCTTGTTGGCCGGCCACATCGACCACCCGTGTAGCGCCGGTCTGCTCGTCCACCACCAGCCGCCACACACGCTGCAGGAAGCGTTGCGCCCCGACGACGTCCTTGGTGGCCCAGGGGCGGGAGGCTTCCAAGGGGCCCATCGACATCTCGTATACCCGCAGCGTGTCCGCGCCGTACTCGTCGCAAATCTCGTCCGGAGATATCGAATTCTTCAGGCTCTTACCAATTTTGCCGAACTCCTGGAAGACCTCGATCTCGCCGCCGGGAGCCGGGTAGAAGAAGCGGCCGCCCCGTTCGACAACCTCGTCGGCGGGGACATACGAGCCTCGCGAGTCGGTGTAGGCGAAGGCTTGGATGTAGCCCTGGTTTACCAGGCGGCGGTAGGGCTCCTTGGAGCTGACGTGTCCCAGGTCGTACAAGACCTTGTGCCAGAACCGCGCATACAGCAGGTGCAGCACCGCGTGTTCGGCGCCGCCGACGTAGAGGTCGACACCGCCGGGGTCCTGCGGGCCGTGCTCGTCGGGCCGCGGACCCATCCAATACGCTTCGTTCTCCTTGGCGCACAGCCGTTCCGAGTTGTAGGGATCGGTGTAGCGCAGTTCATACCAGGAGCTGCCGGCCCACTGCGGCATCACGTTGGTGTCGCGGGTGTAGGGCTGCAAGCCGTTGCCGAGGTCCAATTCCACGTGCACCCACTCGGTGGCCTTGGCCAGTGGAGGTGACGGCTCGCTGTCGGCGTCGTCGGGGTCGAACAGCACCGGCGAGTAGTCCGGCACGTCGGGCAGCTCGACTGGCAGGGCGGCTTCGTCGAGCGCATGAGCGCGACCGTCGCTGTCGTACACGATCGGGAACGGCTCGCCCCAGTAGCGTTGCCGGGCGAAAAGCCAGTCCCGAAGCTTGAATTCGATGCGGGCCCAGCCGCGGCCATCCGCCTCCAGACGCGCGGTGATCGCTTTCTTCGCCGTCGGCACGTCCATGCCGTCGAGGTAGCCGGAGTTGACCAGCATGCCGTCGCCGGGATAGGCGGCTTCCGAAACATCACCGCCGGCAATGACTTCCACGATGGGAAGGCCGAACTGGTGGGCGAAGTCCCAGTCGCGCTGATCGTGGCCCGGAACCGCCATGATGGCGCCGGTCCCGTATCCGGCCAACACGTAGTCGGCGATGAAGATCGGCACCGGCTCGCCGTTGGCGGGGTTGCGCGCGTAGCTGCCCAGGAAGACGCCGGTCTTCTCCTTGCTCTCCTGCCGCTCGAGATCCGACTTCGCCGCGATCGCCTGCCGGTAGTCGGCGACGGCCTGGGCCGGCGTCGCGGCGCCGTAGGTCCACCGCGGGTCGGTCCCCTCCGGCCAGCCGGCGGCAATCAGCCCGTCGACCAGGTCATGCTCGGGAGCCAGCACCAGGTAGGTGGCGCCGAACATCGTGTCCGGCCGGGTGGTGAAAACCTCGATGTCGACCGTCTCGCCACTGGTGTTGCGCGCCGAGAACAGCGCCCGGGTGCCGATGGAGCGGCCAATCCAGTTGCGCTGCATGGTTTTGACCGGTTCCGGCCAGTCGAGCAGATCCAGGTCGTCGAGCAGCCGGTCGGCATAGGCGGTGATCCGCATCATCCACTGCCGCAATCGTTTCCGGAACACCGGGAAGTTGCCGCGGTCGCTGCGACCGTCGGCGGTCACCTCCTCGTTGGCCAGTACCGTGCCCAATCCCGGACACCAGTTGACCATCGAGTCGGCCCGGTAGACCAACCGATGGCTGTCGATGACGTCGGCCCGCTCCCCCGCCGACAACGCAGACCATTGGCGGCCGTCTTCGAGCTGCCTTGCGCCGGAATCGAATTCCGCGATCAGCTCTGCGATCGGGCGGGCCTTGTTGGCCGCGGTGTCGAACCAGGCGTTGTAGATCTGCAGGAAGATCCACTGCGTCCACTTGTAGAACTCGACGTCGGTGGTGGAAAAGCTGCGCCGGCTGTCGTGACCGAGGCCCAGCCGACCCAGCTGACGGCGAAAGTTCACGACGTTGGCCTCGGTGCGGGTGCGCGGATGGGTGCCGGTTTGCACGGCGTATTGCTCGGCGGGCAGCCCGAAGGAGTCGAACCCCAACGCGTGCAGAACGTTGCGCCCGGTCATCCGGAAGTAACGGGCGTAGACGTCGGTGGCGATGTAGCCCAGCGGGTGGCCGACGTGCAGCCCCTCCCCGGAGGGATAGGGAAACATGTCCTGCACGAACAACTTGTCGGCGGGAACGGGGGTGCCGTCCGCCGGGGCCAACGATCCGACCGGGTTGGGCACGTTGAACGTGCCGAGCTTGGCCCAGTTCTCCTGCCACGTGCTTTCGATACGGCCCGCCAGCGCCGCGGTGTAGCGATGCGTCGGCGCGTCGGAGTCCGGCTGAACGGCGCCGGGGTTGCTCTCGGCCGCAGTGGTCGGGGAGTCGGTCACCTGAACAGGGTATAAGGGAACCCCGGCCCGCCCGCCGGGCCACAGGATGGTCTCGGTTCCGTTGCGCACCGATCAGAGGTTCATCCCAGGTCGATTTCGAGCCTATTCACGGCCTTTGACCTGTAGTTACAGTCGGCCTCTGACAAGCCTGCTGGCAGTGCGCCATTGGAAGGACCGAGGCAGATGATCGAGATCGTCCCCGCCCGCCGTGCGCTCCTCGGGGGTATGGTCGCCGGACTGATCGCCACGGCGGTCGTCACGGGCGCCAACGCGTCAGCTGACCCGGTGCTTCCTGCCCCGTCGCCCGTTCCCGCCCTCCCGGCTCCGCAGCATGCCGCCGTCACGCCCGGGCAGGTACCCACCAATCGGATCGTCGCGGCCCCTCCGGCGTCGAACCCCGCTGCCTCGCCCACGGCTCCGGGCGCGCCCGTCCCGCCCCCCGTCACCCCGGCCGCCTCCGGAACGATCCGTGACTACCTCCAGTCGAAGGGAGTCAAGCTCGAGGCGCAGACGCCCGAGGGGCTCAAGGCGCTCGACATCACCCTGCCGGTGCCGGCCCGCTGGACCCAGGTGCCCGACCCCAACGTGCCCGACGCGTTCGCGGTGATCGCCGACCGGCAAGGCAGCAGCATCTACACCTCGAATGCACAGGTGGTGGTGTACAAGCTGGTCGGCAACTTCGACCCCCGCGAGGCGATCAGCCACGGCTACGTCGACAGCCAGAAACTCCTGGCCTGGCAACCGACCAACGCCTCGATGGCCGATTTCGGCGGCTTCCCGTCGTCGATCGTCGAAGGCACGTACCGCGACGGCGACATGCTGCTGAACACCTCCCGGCGCCATGTCATCGCCACCTCCGGGAACGACAAGTACCTGGTGTCGCTCGCCGTGACCACCGACCGTGCGGTGGCCGTCGCCGACGCGCCCGCCACCGACGCCATCGTCAACGGCTTCCGGGTGACCGTTCCCGGCGCTCCCGTTCCCGCGCCGGTCCAGACCCCGGCAGCCTCGCCGGTCGGGCTGGCCCCGGCCCCGGTCCCGGCCGCGCAGGTGCCCCCGGTCGCGCAGGTACCGGCTACCGCTCCGGTGGCGCAGGTTCCGGCGACCGCTCCGGTGGCGCAGGTTCCGGCGACCCCGCCGCTCGGGCAGGCGCCCGCCGCGGCTCCGCTGCGGCAGACATCGGCGACGGCTCCGACGGGCCTGCCGGTACAGGGACCCGTGCCCAGCCGCCAGCCCATGCCGAACCTGTTGACGCTGGTCCCCGGCCTGCCCCCACTGCCGAACTTCTCGTTTCTGCAGCACTAGGGCGGTCCCGCGGCACCGCTGGAGCCCGCTGAGCGAACCGGCGGCCGGGCTCGTATTGTGAGGCCATGCTGATTGCGGGGGTGCTGTGCTTATGCGCGGCGGTGGCTTCGGCCGGGTTCGGAACGTGGTCGCTCGCGCGCGGCCAACATGTCGATCCCACCGCGTTGGCGTTGCGATCGGTGGCCCCCGCGCAACTGGCGGCGGCGATCATGCTGGCCGCCGGCGGGGTGGTGGCGCTGGCGGCCCCGCCGCACACCGCGCTGGTGGTGGTGATCGTCTGCGTAGCCGGCGCCTTCGGAACGCTGGCCGCCGGGTCGTGGCAAAGCGCGCGCTTCGCGCTCCAGCAGGAAGCGGCGGCGCCGACGTGCACCGGTACCTGCTCCGGCTGCACGCAGTCCTGCCACTGAGCTAGCGCGGACCCCCCGGGCGTGGGGGAGTGGCGTTAGTTGCGGCTGAGGTCGATCGGATGGGTCGCCAGCAATGACAGCGGCAGCGGCTGGCGACGCAGCACCTGCCCCCACAGATCGGACCTCGCCCCAACGAGAACGTCAGATGGCAACGCCGACAAGACAATCCAGTCGTCGCGTTCAATCTCGCCTTCCAGCTGACCGATGGTCCAGCCGGAGTAGCCGGCGAAGATTCGCACCCCCTCCACCACGGGCGCAATCGTGTCGGGGTCGGCGTCGAGATCGACCATCACCACCCGGCCGGCCACGTGCCGCAGGCCGGCCACACCCTGGGGGTCGGCACCGACCCGCAGCGTCGCCAGGCAGAGGGCCGCGTCGCGCTTCACCGGGCCGCCGATGAACATCGTTTTCGGCTTGGCGGCCAATTTGGTCCACTGCGGCAGCACGTTGTACACCGCCGTTTCGCTGGCGCGGTTGAGCACTACTCCCAGGGTGCCGCCGTCGTTGTGCTCGACGATGTAGATGACGCTGCGCCGGAACGTCGGCTCGAAAAGATCGGTGTTGGCAAGCAACAAGGTCCCCGCCCGCACCCGCTGCGCGGCCGGCGCGACATAGTCCTCTGGATCCTCGGGCGGCGGCACCACACCATCATCGCATCCAGCACTTGCCGCCCGGGGGAATCAAGCGCGGGACGCAAATATTTGTACTGTTGGTAAGTCAGCTCGGGCCGTGACGAGCTTGCTAGACCCTAATCGTGGAAGTCGGTTTTGTGATCCAATCCCGGATGCACTCAAGCGCACCCGCCGAAATCTGGCGGTCGGTGCGCGGTTTGCCGGACTTCTGGCGGTTGCTGCAAGTGCGCATGGCGAGTCAATTCGGCGATGGGCTGTTTCAGGCGGGTCTGGCCGGCGCGTTGTTGTTCAATCCCGACCGAGCCGCCGATCCCATGGCGATCGCGCGGGCGTTCACGGTGCTGTTCCTGCCCTACTCGTTGTTGGGTCCGTTCGCCGGCGCGCTGATGGACCGTTGGGACCGGCGGCTGGTGATCGTCGGCGCCAACGCCGGCCGCCTCGTCCTCATCGCCGCGATCGGCACGATCCTGGCGGTCAGAGCAGGCGACCTGCCGCTGCTGTTGGGCGCGTTGTTTGCCAACGGCTTGGCCCGATTCGTCGGCTCCGGGCTGTCGGCTTCCCTGCCGCACGTCGTGCCGCGCGAACAGGTGGTGACGATGAACGCCGTGGCCAACGCGTCGGGGGCGATCGCCGCCTTCATCGGCGCGAACTTCATGCTCGTGCCCCGGTTCGTGTTCGGCGCCGGGGACAAAGGCGCCTCGGCGATCATCTTTCTCACCGGCGTCCCCGTCGCGACCGCCTTGCTCCTGACCTTGCGATTCGGCGCCCGCGTGCTGGGCCCGGACGACACCAAGAGGGCAATCCACGGACCGGTTTTCTACGCAGTGATCACTGGCTGGTTGCACGGCGCGCGCACGGTGGCGCAGCGGCCCACGGTGGCCGCCACCCTGTCCGGATTGGCCGCCCACCGCATGGTGATCGGCATCAATTCGCTGCTGGTCTTGCTGCTGGTCCACCACATGAGAGACCCGCAGGCCGGGGGATTGGGCACCGCGCTGGTGTTTTTCGGTGCCGCCGGCCTCGGGGCGTTCCTGGCCAACGTGCTCACTCCGCCGGCGGTCCGGCGCTGGGGCCGCTACGCGACGGTGAACGGTGCGCTTGCGGCGTCGGCGGGCATCGAGGTGGCGGGAGCGGGATTACTGCTGCCGGTGATGGCGGTGTGCGGGTTCTTTCTCGGTGTGACCGGGCAGGTGGTCAAACTGTGCGCCGACTCTGCGATGCAGATGGACGTCGATGACGCCCTGCGTGGACACGTCTTCGCGGTGCAGGACGCGCTGTTCTGGGTCGCGTTCATCGCCTCCATCACGGTGGCCGCGGCGCTGATTCCCGCCGACGGGCATGCGCCCGCATTCGCCTTGTTCGGCTCGGGGCTCTACCTGGCCGGGCTGGCCATGCACAGTTTCCTGGGCCGGCGCGGCGACCAGGCGAATAATCGTTCCCCGGCGGGGGCGACCGACGAGCGGAGGCAATGATGGCGGGTCCCGAATCGATCGTGGCCGACCTTCGCGCCGAGAGCCACGACCTCGATGCCCTGGTCGCGCCGCTGCCGGCCGACCGCTGGGCCGACCCGACGCCCGCGCCGGGATGGTCGATCGCCCACCAGGTCGGCCACCTGTTGTGGACCGACCGGGTCGCGCTGACCTCGGTCACCGACGAGGCGGGGTTCGCCGACGCGCTCCGGGCCGCGGCCGCCGACCCGACGGGCTTCGTCGACGCGGGCGCCGAGGAATTGGCAGCTCTACCGCCGGCCGAACTGCTCGCCGACTGGCGGGCCACCCGGGGCCGGCTGCATGAGGAGCTCCTGACGGTTCCCGCCGGACGCAAACTTCCCTGGTTCGGGCCGCCGATGAGCGCGGCCTCGATGGCTACCGCTCGGCTGATGGAGACGTGGGCTCACGGACTGGACGTTGCCGATGCGCTGGGGATCAAGCGGGCCGCGACCGATCGGTTGCGGTCGATTGCTCACCTGGGGGTGCGCACCCGCGACTACGCCTTCTCCGTCAACAATCTGCCCGCCCCGGCCGAGCCCTTCCTGGTCGAACTGCGCGGACCCGGTGGGGACACCTGGACCTGGGGGCCGCCTGACGCGACGCAGCGGGTCACCGGTTCGGCGGAAGACTTCTGCTTCTTGGTCACCCAGCGGCGCCCGCTCAGCGCCCTCGACATCACTGCCGACGGGCCCGACGCCCAGCGTTGGCTGGAGATCGCGCAAGCCTTCGCGGGCCCGCCCGGCGCCGGTCGATGAGCGCGGCTACGCGCGAAGAGAGCCGGCGCCCATCCCAGCCAAGCGCCGGTCGATGAGCGCGGCTAGTGCAGCGGGCCGCCGTAACTCGCCCGGTTCTCGGCCTCGGCCTCTTCGCGCAGCGCCGAGATAGCAAGGTTCAGCCGGTCCGCCAGCTCACCGTGCGCATAGCCCGTCATCACGCCCGGGTGCAGAGTCAGCTTGAGCAGCCGGCCATCAGAGTTGGCCACCGCATAGATATCACCGAGATCGACGCTGTAGGTGACCGCCTCAGCCTGGGCCACGAGGGCTTCCCACTTGTCGGCCGCGGCGCTCAATTCGCGGAGAACTGATTCGACGAGATCCTTATCGCTGAGATTCGCGCGACCGCCCGAATCCGACACGATCACAGTATGTCGACCCCTCCAACCAGCGTCAATTCAAACTCGCAGGCCACGAAAGCGCGTCGCGTCGGAGCTACGCGCCCGGTACCTGGGCGACGAGTTTCCGATACCAGGAGAGGTGGTAGTTCGCCGAAACCGGGTCTCCACTCGCGAGGCCTTCGGTTGCGGCCATCAGCAAACACTTCAGCAGGAGTGCCGGGTTCACGGCCGGATACTGGACCAGGAGCTGATAGCGCGCCGTATCGAGGTGCACCCGCAGCACGTCGACCTCCTGGTCGATGATGACGGCTTCGGCCGCAGCAGCATCCGCGAGCCTCTGCACAATGCGGGGGAGTCCGTCGAACCGGCGGGTGGTCTCGCTCAGCACTCTGCCCAGGTCCTCGATCGCGGGCAGCTCCCGCGGCTCGACCGACGACTTCGTCGTCGCGAAGTCCGCCGAGCGGCGCAGCGAATCACCGGGAGCGTAGGTCACGACGCGCGCAGCGTCGCCGATCAACGCGGCGACCCTGCCGGTGCGACGCTCGGGCCCCAACAGCCGCACGCCGGCCGGAAGGTTGATGCCCGCCGGTATCCAGCCGTGGGCCAGATCGGTTACCAGAACGGTCGCGCCGTCCGGAAGGTCGCCCACCGCCCAATTCAGCCGCGGCTCTTGGCGGACCACGAACTCAAGCAGTCGATTCAGCCGCTCTGCATCGAAACCCGTTGTAGTGACACTTTTTTCGCGAGATAGGTGGGTGGGCTCCGGTTCATCCCGCGCAGCGACGGGTTCGTCGACGATAGCGTGATGGCGACCGCTGTCCGTCGGCTCGTCGACGACAGGGTGGGACTCGGTGATCGCCGGGATAACCTGGGTCTCCTCCATCGAAGCCGCCGGTGCGGCGTCGGCGGGCTCCGCCTCCTCAGCCGGCAGCGCCTCCGGGCCCGGCGCCGCCTCCTCGTCGACATGGTGGCGGCCGTTGGAAACCGGCTCCCACTCGGCCGCCGGGGTCGCGACCGGCGGCTCGACGACCGGACCGACCTCGGTCAACGCGGGAATGACCTGCGTCTCCTCCGTCGAGGCGAACGCTGATTCGTCCTCATCGAACGCTGATTCGTCCTTCTCGAAATGGGGGCGAACCGGCTCATCGAGCAAGGGTGGGCGCTCCCAGTCCGCCGCAGGCACGCTCTCGACCGGCTGGTCAGCGACCTGCTCGACTTCGGTGATCGCGGGAATGATCTGCGTCTCCTCGATCGCGGTCACCGCGGCGTCGGTGTCCACCGCCGAATCCGGTTCATCCCGCTCCGGCGCCGGCTCCTGCACCTCCACCTGGCGACGACCGTCGGCGACGGGCTCCCGGCCGGGCTCTGCGCGATCGGCCGGCGCTTCGACGATGTGCTTCACGTCAGTCACGCTCGGAATGACCTGCGTTTCGTCCATATCCGGCGTTTTCGGGGTGGTGGCAACCTCCGCAGCGACCTCTTGTGCAGTGGTTTCCGGTTGCGGCCCCGGCTCGACCGCACCGGGGTCCGGCACCATGGGAGCCGGCTTGTCGACCCGCCAGCGCGGCCTACTCGTCGTCCTGGTGGGCGCTTCGGAAGGTCTGGCGCCGCTGACCGCGGGAAGGATTCGGGTCTGCGTCATGTCCGGTGGCGACGGTTCGGCGAGCTGCCTGCGGGGATATCCGGCGCTCACTCCGCTCTTCGCCGCGTGCAGCTGGCGCATCGTCGACTCGACTCGCCGCACGGCGCGGCCGCGCGCTTCATCGATCACGCGGGCTTCTTCCGCCTGGCGGGACAGGTCGGCCAAGCCCGCGCGCTTGATCATCTTCAGCTGCTCGTTCGCGCTTTCGGCGATCCGCTGCAGGTCGGCTTTGAGATACTCTGCGAGCGTGGCGTTTTCGGCCGTCACCGTCGACAGTTCGGCAGGCCAAAGTCCACCGATCACCCATGGGGTGCAATCGATGGGAGAGCTGAAAGCCGGCATCGCCAGTGATTCCCGGGTAGCTCTCCGGAGGCGCTGGCGCGCCGTCATCCGACCGAAGATCGCCACCGGTTAAGGGTACCGGTATTTGATGGATCGCTTATTCGGTGAGTGAATTGTGCAGGTGTGAGGGCCTGGGTAGCGTGGGGACATGGCTGAATCTGCGCTGCAGCAGCAACTCGATGAAGTGCGTGCCTTGCTTGCCCGTGCGCGAGAGTTGTTCGGCCCCAACCCTGTAGAGCCGCCCACCGATATCGCTCCAGATCCCGAGGCGGCCAAGACATGGCTGTTGTAAGCCCTGCGAACCGGCTAGATGGCCCTGTTGCGGCGACGCAGTTTGTGTGCCAGTAGCTTCTCGATCGCCGCGTCGAGGTCTCGCGGGGTCGGAACCTCGGCCGAGGGCGTGTGTCCGGCCGCCACGATCTCGTCGCGGATTTCCAGCAATGCCTTGAGGCAAGAGACGTCGGCGGTCAGCAGAATGCCTCGTGCCAGCGTCTCGGCGTCGGTCTCCATCGCCTCTTCGCTCAGCGCAACGCTGTGCATATAGCCGCCGCGACAAGAGCGGACGAGGATGTGCCCACTCGGATGAACGGTGTCAAATGCGGGATTCGCGTCCGTCATCGACCGCGGTCAGCGATGCCGCCGAGGTTGCGAGCCGCATCCTGCTCGTGCTGTTCCCAGATCGCCGCCGAGGCCGTCAGTTTGTCCGCCAGGTCGGCGTGGTCCGCGGCCTGTTGCTCGTAGCACTGGCGCCTGAGCTCGAGCAGTTCCCGTCCGGCGTCGCGAAGTTCACCGAAGATCGGCCCGAGCGAATCCAGGCTTTCCTGGATCGCCTCGTGCGACGAAGGAACCGTCCGCAGGTAATCGGAGGTTTCCTGGTGGCGCGCGGCGGCTTGACGCAAGTGCGCGGGTACCACATGGATCGAATCTGCCATCCGCTGTCTCCTGTTCCCGGCCGCCGGCGAAAACCGGCGAGATCACTATTGTCAGGTGGTCGACGAAGCCGCCGGCCGCGTGGGTGTGGGTGTATCGGGTCTCGTCGGCGGGGTCACGGCTGCGGCCGGCGCCGGCGGATGCTCCCAGCCTAGAAAGCTTGGCCCGGTCACGGTGGCGATGTCTTGAATTTGGCCGTCGAGAAGGGCCTTACCTGGACCGAGGGCAAGAGCATGCCGGTCGATGAAGATCCCGATATCCGCCGGGCTCACCCGCGTCGGCTCGATCGGGTTGGTGACCGCGGAGCCCGGGGGCGGAATCGTTATTCCCTGCTGTTGGAACGCATCTGGTATCGCCACTCCGCCGACCGCGGCTTTGATCGCCGCTGCCAATTGGGGGCTCGCGGCCGTCACCGACTCGCCGTCGGGCAGGGTCACCGTGGTGGGACCGGCCGCCGCCGGTTCATTCTCGGCCGCGGCCGCCTCCCGACCACCGTCGTCGTGCTGGTCGCCCGGTTCGTCTGATCCGGACTCGGTCTTCGGATCCGGCCGCTCGGAGGGGTCCACCGGGCCTTCGTCGTCGAGGCCTCGCAGCATCGGGTCCGTTCTCTCCTCACCGCCCAGCGCGGGAAGTGGCAGTCCGGTCGGTGTCGCGCCGAAGCTCGGCAGGCCTGGAGCGACGCTGGGCATCGGCGGCGGCACGGGAGCGATGGGCGCCGTCGGGGCGGTCCCGGCCTCCGGGGTACCCGTGCCCGATAGGTCATCGGTCGCCAGTCCCGGGTCGTCGGCCAGCATCGAGTCCAGCAGCGGATCCCAGTCCGAGTCCCCTGTCGACGCTGCGGTTTCCGCATCGGTGCCAACCGCGCGGTCCGACGCACGCTCGTCGGGACTCTTGGATGCGTCGTACAGCGACGTCCATGCGGCCATCAGTGCCGACTTCGACGTGTCGTCGAGGCGAGCGTTGAGGACCACCGAGCGAATGTCGCGGAGCTTGCCGATCAGGAAGCGCTGGAAGTCGCGTGCGCCTGCCGGGGTGTCGAGGTCCGATCGCATTCGGACCGCGGCTTCCGTGTCTTGCTGCAACCTCGTCAGCGCCTCGCTGCCATCGACGGCATTGAGATGGGCGTTCAGGATAGCCGTGATCACTTGCATGTCCAGCTGAGAGCTGGCCGAATTCTGGTGGGCGAGGGCTGCTTCGGCGTGCGCGATGGCTTCGGCCGCCTCACCCCTCTCTCGATCCGGCGGACCCGCGAGTTGTTGGCGGATCTTCCCCGCGATCGCCTGGAGTTGTTCGGGACGTGTCGTCGGGGTGATCACGGCGGCCAGCTCACCGGGCGACAGGCCCGCCTGCCACGCGTTCGGGTCACCGGTGCGGTCTCGGACATCTTTCACCGCCGCGAGAAGCTCCTCATGCGCCGACATCAGCTACGCGACCACGGTTGCAGTCACGCGAAATGCGTGCGGGATGCGTTGCGACCTCTCCATGCCCGACGACCGTACCCAGGCGTTCGGACGTCGACAATTCACCGTGCCGTGCGGTTGTGGACGACACTGCGACCGTGCCTGCTAGCCGCCGCCGGCGCTGTACTGGTCCCGAAGCGCTTCCAGCACAGCCTTTTTCGCTCGACTGAGTTCGCGCGCGTCCTCGACGACGGAGGTGATCTCGCGGTGTTTGGCCAGCAAAAAGCGCTGAAACTCGCGCGCGCCCATCGGGGTATCGACGGCGAGGCTCGCCTGGTGCGCGGTGGCGTGGTCGAGCTGCTCGGCGATGGCATCCAGTCGACGGGCGCCTTCGCGCATCGCGGCGTGCGCACTAGAGAGCACTTCTCCCAGCACGCGGTCGGCGTCGGCTACCGTGCCGTGCTGGCCGGCGAGCGCCGACTGGCGCGCCTGTATCGCGGCGACCGAAGGTCCGCTTTGTTCCGTCATCGGCTCACCCTGTTCGTCATAGCGGTCGGCGAATAGCGACGTGGGGGCCCAGCGGGCTGATCCGCACCGAGGCACCCGCGTAGGGCGCCTCAATTACCAGATCGTTTCCGATGGCCAGCTGGACGTGTCCGGCGTGCGGGAAGACGAGATCACCGGGCCGGACCTGTGAGCGGGGCACCGGCATCCCGTCGTTGATCTGCTGATAAGTGGTGCGGTCCAAGTGAATTCCCGCCTGTGCGTAGCTCCATTGGACTAGACCCGAACAATCGAACTGGTCGGGCCCCGTCGCACCCCACACGTACGGGCAACCCAGACGCGACAGGGCAGCGCGCACCGCGGTCGCCGCCCGCGCGGTCAAGCCCAATCCCGCGGGGCGCCGGCGCCATAGTTGGTAGCGCAGCGCACGTAATTCGGCGAGGCGCCGACGAGCCCGCAGCCGGGCCGACACGACATGGGCGTGCTGCGCCCGTAGTCGTGCCGCGCGGCGGCGCATCGCTTCGCGCTGGGCCATCGGGGTCGCCGAAATGACGGCGGGTTCGGCGCGGGCTTCATCGACGACGTTTCGGGTCAGCTCGCGGGCCTGGGCCCGGTCCCGGTCGGCGCCGGCGATGACACCCGCCATCGCGGCGTCCGTGGCCGCGGCGGCGCCGAGCCGTTGCCGGCTGTGTTCCGCGGCGAACAGGTAGCCGCGAGCCAATCCGTCGTTCGCCCCGGCAGCCCCGAGCAGCACCTTGCGGTAGTGCGCGGCGCCCGCGTCGAGCGGCGGCTGCCGTGTGCCGCCGGCGAACAGGTCATGGGCGCGGCTCAACAGCGCGATTTCGCTTTGATTCACTGCGGCCCCTCGCCCTGTTGGTTTCCCGATTCGACGGCGTCGACGAACGCGCGCACGCGGGGGAGCGCTCCGGGCGGAATAACCCCCCGGTTGCGGATGTCCCACATCTCGTCGAGGCCGACACCGATCAGCGTGGCGACGATGGCCTCGGGCAAGGCCGACTGCGCGCACGCCCGGTCAAACCGGGCACTCAAGCTGGTCGGCATCCGTTTCAGCAGGGCGGTCCGCGTCGCCTCGAGGGCTTGGAGGTGGTCCATCAGCCGGCCCGTGGAGTCCGCGCCGGCGTTCACCGCGACCCGCCAGGAACCGGCGGCCAGCATCTCTGCCTTCACGCACTGAGCGATCACAGACAGAATATACGTCTCATATTCGTTTGATGTTGTCGCTGGCAACCGATCGATGACCGATTTGAGCGCTTCGAGCTGAGCTTCGGCATACCCTTCCAGCACTTCGGTGTCGCTGTGACGGTCCACGACCACGGGCCCGCTGCGCCTGGCGGGTACGGCGGCAGGCGGCTGCGCGGCCATCAGGCGCGCCAGTTCCGCATCCGGATCGGCCGCCACGAGCAGGCGAGAATAGGTGCCCGGCGGCAAGCCCAGCCCGTTCTCAACCTTCTGAACTGTGCTTTTATGCGGCTTGCGGGCGCCGCGCTCCAGGAAGCTCAGCCCCATGATGCTGACACCGGTCGCGGCGGCAAGGTCGGCTAGGGACCAGTCGCGCGACTCTCGCAAAGCGCGGATGGCCGCGCCGGCCGATTCACGGCTCACCGCACGCTCCGGCCATAGGCCGGATATTACACAGCCGGTCCCGTATCGCTACGCATATACGTTTCTGTCACGTTTCTCTTGCGCGGAGCACCCGTCTGTGTATATGCTTTTGCCTACGTTTCACGTTCGACCAAGGAGACCGACATGGGACACCCGTGCGCTGCCAACCCGGAACTGTGGTTCGGCTACCCCGACGACGACGGTGGCGACGGCGCGGCGAAGGCCCGCGCGTATGAGCGGTCGGCCGTCGAGGCGCGTCTCCAGTGCCTGCGCCGCTGCCCGTTGGCGCAGCAGCGACGGTGCGCCCAACACGCCATCGCGCACCGCGAGGAGTACGGAGTCTGGGCCGGCGTCAAACTTCCCGGCGGCCAGTACCGCAAGCGCGACCAGTTGGCCCAGGCCCACGACGTCCTGCGGCGCATCGCGTCCGGAGAGATCAACTCCCGCCAGCTGCCGGAGAATGCGGCTCTGCTGGCAAATCATGAGCACGAGGCGGTTGCGGTGACCGCGGTGGTGCTGCACCTGCCCCTCGCAAAGGTGGGGCCTCGCTCGGCGGCCTGAAGCTCCGTCGTCCTCAGGGGCCGTTTGCTGGCGTAGCCAACGGGGTAGAGCTTCGGCACGACCGAGTCTGTCGACCCGAAGGCGGGATCCATGACGTTCGACCTGACCCCGACCGCAGCACAGCACGACCTGGCCCGGCGGGCCCACGAGTTCGCCGAAGACGTGATCCGGCCCGTGGCGCTCCACTACGACCAACGGCAAGAGTTCCCGTGGCCGGTCTTGGAGGAGGCGGCCCAGCGCGGCTTCTACAGCCCGCTGTTTTACCGCGATCTGATCGGCGACCCGACCGGCCTGTCGTTGCCGATGTTCATGGAGGAGCTGTTCTGGGGTTGCGCCGGGATCGGGCTGGCAATCGTGATGCCGGCGTTGGCCTTGTCGGCGATCGGCCAGGCAGCGTCACCGGAACAGATGTTGGAGTGGGCACCCGAATGCTTCGGAACCCCAGGCGATCTCAAGTTGGCGGCGCTGGCCATCTCGGAGCCCGAGGGCGGCAGCGACGTGCGGAATCTACGTACCCACGCTCGCCGCGACGGTGACGACTGGATCATCGACGGCCACAAGATGTGGATCGGCAACGGCGGAATCGCCGACGTGCACGTGGTCAACGCCGTCGTCGACGAGGAACTCGGTCATCGCGGGCAGGCGCTGTTCGTCGTGCCCGGTGGAACGCCCGGGCTCAAGCTCGTTCGTAAATTGGACAAGCTGGGCTGTCGCGCGTCCCACACCGCCGAGTTGCTGTTCGAGGGCGTCCGCGTCCCCGGCGCCAATCTGCTTGGCGGAGAAGAGAAGCTGGAGCACAAGCTCGCCAAGGCTCGCGAGGTCGTGGCGGGCGGCAAGCGGTCGGGCTCCGCCACACTGGGCACCTTCGAACAGACCCGCCCGATGGTCGCCGCGCAGGCTATCGGCATCGCGCGCGCTGCGCTGGAGTACGCGACGGCATACGCCACCGAGCGGGAGGCATTCGGCGCGCCGATCATCGACAACCAGGGCATCGCCTTCCCGCTGGCGGAGCTGGCCACCCAGATCGACGCGGCGCGGTTGCTGACCTGGCGAGCGTCGTGGATGGCCGCCAACAACGTGCCCTTCGAACGCGGGGAGGGGTCGATGTCGAAAATGGCCGCCAGCGAGGTGGCTGTCAAGGCCACCGAACGCGCCATTCAGACCATGGGCGGCTGGGGCTACATCACCGATCACCCGGTGGAGAAGTGGTATCGGGATGCCAAGCTATACACCATCTTTGAGGGCACCAGTGAGATCCAGCGTATGGTCATCGCCAATGCGCTGGGAGCCAGCGTCGGCACTCCGCCGCTGCACGTGGTGCTCGAACCGTCCGGCGGACCTTTGAACCGCGTCTTCGGTCGAGGCACTCCGCTGCGCTCCCGCGCCGCCGACACCGCGTTGTCGATGCAGGACCGGGTGCCCGAGCCCGTCATGCGGCTGGCGATGAAGGTGCTCCGACCCCCACGTAAGTAGCGAGTATGGGTACGGTCGGTGTGGACGATGAGCAACCTCGAGCCGGCGCCGATCGAAGTTGCCTGCGCTGCAGCACCGAGCGCGGGCACCGAGGTGCTGCGCCCCCGCGAGGTGCCGTTGGGCGGACCCCGGGCGATGCGCGTACGACGCTCGCTGCCGCAACGGCAGCGCTCGCTGATCGGCGCCTGGTGCTTCATCGACCATTACGGCCCGGCGTCCGCGCGCATGGACGTCCCCCCGCATCCGCACACCGGACTACAAACCGTCAGCTGGTTGTTCAGTGGGGAAGTGGAGCACAACGACAGCGCTGGCGTGTACGCGGCTGTACGTCCCGGCGAGTTGAATCTCATGACCGCCGGTGCCGGTATCTGCCACTCGGAGGTATCGGTTTCGTCGGCGGCGGCCTTGCACGGTGTCCAGCTCTGGGTGGCGCTGCCCGATTCCGATCGCGACACCGACCGGGGCTTCGATCACTATGCCCCCAAACCCGTACCGCTCCGGGGCGGGACGGCTCGCGTGTTCCTCGGGGACCTCGCAGGCAGCCGAAGCCCGGTGCCCACCTTCACTCCCTTGCTGGGAGCCCAGCTCGATCTCGACGCCGGAACTCACCTGGACCTCGACGTCGATCCGGCTTTCGAGCATGGCGTGCTCTGCGATTCGGGTGCGGTCCAAGTGGAGGAAGCCGCTCTGACTGTCGCCGAACTGGCCTACCTCAGACCCGGCCGCTCGTCGTTGCGGCTTGGCAACGAGGGGGAGCGGCCCGCGCGGGTATTACTGCTCGGCGGGACACCGTTCGCCGAAGAACTGGTGATGTGGTGGAACTTCGTGGGACGAAGCCACGACGAGATCGTGGCTTACCGCCAACTGTGGGAGGCCGGCGACGAACGCTTTGGCGCCGTCAACGGCTACCGGGGTTCGCTCATCCGACTGCCCGCCCCGCCGCT
The DNA here is from genome assembly GCF_001666785.1 of Mycobacterium sp. E3305. NCBI lineage: Bacteria > Bacillati > Actinomycetota > Actinomycetes > Mycobacteriales > Mycobacteriaceae > Mycobacterium > Mycobacterium sp. E3305. The sequence goes on from NZ_LZJA01000188.1 coordinate 20,586, forward strand.
GCCGACCACCCGGCTGCGGCCTCGACCGATACCGCAACGAAAGGAAGACACAAATGGCCACCGATAAGACCGGGGCAGAGACGACCGTCAGCCTCGAGGAGGGGCGATACACCATTGCCGTGGAAGGCAAGCAGGTCGGCCTCGCCGACTTCGCCGACCGCGGCGACCAGCGCGTCTTCTACCACACCGAAATCGACCCGGCGTATGGCGGACGCGGCCTGGCAACCATCCTCGTCGAAGAGGCGCTCAACGAGGCGCGCGGCGAGGGCAAGCGCATAGTTCCCGTGTGCTCGATGATCGGCACCGTGCTCAAGAAGCACCCCGAGTACGACGACATCACCGACGCCGTGACGCCGGATATTTTGCGGTGGGTGAATTCTTAGTCTGGTCGCGACGCAATGACGTAGCAGGTTCGGAGAATAGCAGTGCAGATGCGCTCCTGGTGGCAGTCCGCTCGTCAGCCCGCGCCGGATCGCTTAAGTAAGCCCTTGCTGCTCTCGCCAGCTTGACCAATACCTTTCCGCATTCGCACGACACAGCGCACACAGCCCGTCACATGTGGCTTTCAGTGTCGAATCGTCTGAGAAGAGTCTTTCGACGGCGTCGAGATTCTCACGCATCCAGATTGCTTCATCCGAAGCAGGCAAATATCGAATTACTGGATCGTTGTCAATATATTGTTTGATCAGCGAAGGCCAGAACCAGTTCTCTGGATCCATGAGTTTTGTTGGCGCGACCACGATTTCTATTTGGTCCCGTTCGTTGATGAGCTGAAATGTTGATGCTGGCCCGACTATCGTCAAAGAAGCACTGGGCGCCTGCTTCGCCACGTCTGAATCAGCGACCCGGTAGCGCGGGTCTAAGTACAGGAAATCGAAGTACTCCAGAAGAAATTCGAAAAGGGCCTTCATCGAAGGTGCCCCAATCGGACGATTCGAGTCAAGCACGCTCGACACGTTACTCGGCGCCCTTCATGATGTTAGCTACATCTCCTCAACTGACTGTTTCCGAAATCACTGACTACGGTTGCGCGCCGTGACATCGAGATCGCCTTCCCATCTCTTGACGCTGGCAGGGCAATGCCCTGGGCTATGCGGACGATTCTTACATCTCAGCCGGCATCTTAGATCTGAGTTTTCTACAGATACGCAGCTACCGAGACTCGGCCTAGATCGTGTCCGGTTTCGGCCATCCCCACTTCTTCGACGAATTGGACCGGCGTAGCGAGATCAACTCGTCAGCTGTGCGCTCAGCAGTGGGCGGATCGGCGAAAAGCTGCTCTACGCGTTTCAGATTTACCGACAGCCAATTGGCTTGATCGACGGGTGATGCGGCGCCAGTGTCGTCCCCGCCTTCAAGGTACTGACGAATTAAGGAAGCCGCGAACCAATTGTCGCCACCTCCCTGCAGCATGGGCACCGCCGCGAAGTAGATCTGTCCACGATCATTCACGACATCCCACCTGAGCAACTCACCGGTGAACGTAATCGACGCATCGATGTCAGCGAGGCCCCGGGTGTTGGAATTTGTGATTCGGTATTCAGGGTTGAGGTATAAGAATCCCGCGTGTTGCATAATGAACTCTAAAAGCGCCTTCATCATGGGCCTCCGGCCTTGGGGGGTACTAGTGTTGAACCGTCGATTGCTTCGTATCCGTGAGCTCGCAGATAACTGAGCTCGGCGGCAGTGTAAGTATCGTCGAGAACCTGATCGATTGGCACTGACAGCTTGATCGTATCTCGATTAGCAATTGCAATGTCGAGCACATGTTGGTTGGCGGCAAATCGCTCAACGGGCGTGGCAGCGTCCCATGCATCCCCAATGTCGAAGTAGCTGGCGCCACGTTGTTGCGCGAGCTCGATATAGGAGGGGCCGCCCAAAGGATTCCTGTACGGCCCAAGGACCGTTTCGCCGCTCCCGGTCAGGTGTTGCTCAGACAGCGCCCGCAACTCCGGCGTCATGTAGTCGAGGGGGTTGTGGAGGGTGAACTCCGGGTGGGCTGGGTCGATCACGACCGGTGGGGGCCCTTCGGGTTCCACCGGCACATGCGGTCCCGCCGGAGGTCCGGCATCGGGCGGAAGCTCACCTCCGCCACCACCCCCCGGGTGCGGCGTGTGCTCCACCACGGGCGCGGGACCGGGGTGGGTGCCCGGCACCGGTTCCCCGCTCACGCCGGAAGTTGGCGAGCCATGCGGGCTCAGGTCCTCTTCGGCACTTGCCGCGCGCTCCTCCGCACCGACCAATGCGCGAGGAAAAACATTTTCGCCGGTCACGCCCTCAATCGCTTCGCGAGTGAAAAGCGTCTTCAGCCCCTGCCAGGCCACCTGACCGCCCGCCTTCAGCACAGCGCCGCCGCCGACCGCGGTGGTGATCGCGCTCCACAACGGCTCAGGGGTGGCTACCACCTTCCCGGGATCCAGCGTGCGCATGCCGGTCAACTTGCCACCGCTGAAGGCGTAGGACGTGCCCATGGCCTGATCGAAGAACTCACCCGTGCCGTCCTTGAGTTGCCCGTAGACCTGCACCGGCTGTCCATCCACGGTGTGGGTGAACATGAAATGACCGTCGGGAGCGATCGTGATCGACGCGGGGTCGACGTCCCTGTAGTCGGGGATCTTGCCCAGGTCGTCGAGCGCGTGAGCGAGGTCCTCCCTGAGCTTGGGCAGCCTCCCGCTCGCGGCCTCGCCCTCGGGCGACCCCGGGCCGTGCGTATAGAGGTCGGCCATCGCCTTGTTCAGGGCATCCTGCGCGGCACGCACCTTGCCCATTTGATCCACCACCGCCTGGTCGGTGCTCCGGCGCAGGTCGGCCAGCGCCTGCAGCTGGGCCTCAGTTGGCTTCGGTGAGCCGTCGGCGTCGAGATCGTGAAGGCGAGCCGGATCATAGCCCTCGATTCGTAGGTTGGTCAGTGAGTTCCGCAAGCCATCGGAGTAGCCATTCCGTATCGAATTGAGCTGTGCCAGTGCGGCTTTGGTGTCATCGATGGCATCCCTCTCGCAATTGCGGATGAGGGCATCGAGGGTGTGCCGGTCCTCCGCGCTCAGGTTGCCGGATCGTTCCATTGCGACGGCCTGCCCGATCAAGTCGTCGAGTGTTTGCAACTGGTTCTCGAGGGTCGCGATCTGTCCCGCCGCGGCCTTCTGCGCCTCGGCTAAGGAGGCCGCGATACTTTCCAGGTCGACGCCGATCTTGGGCAGCTGAAGCGACTGGGCACCAAGCGACTGCGTCACCCGTTGCACATCGGCGGAGTCGGTGATCGGATTGCCGCCGCCGCCCTGGCGATTCCATGCGGCGTCGAAGCGGTTGCGCGCTTGCTCGAAGGCGTGCTGGGCCTCGTCGGTGCATCGGCCCGCTCGGTGGAAGGCCTCGGCGAGCGAGGAGATCTCCCCGGGCCTGCCGGCTTGCAAGCTTCGGTTGATTGCCCACGGATCACCGCCGGCCTCGGCGATCAGCGCCGCAATGCTTATGTAGCGCAGCTGCATCGCATCACCCGTAGCTGCGCAGCGCCACACGCCGCGACGACCATTGCCACCCCTCCTGAGCTGGCAATTACGCTACTAACGCGATAGCAGACGTCAATTCACTGCCGCGGCCAAGCGCGCAGGGCTCGGCACAACATGGCGGAAAACACGAAGGCCACGAACTCCTCGAGTCCGTGACCTCAGCGCATCGGTTCGGAGAACCGCTCAAATGTGGGCGAAGGGGGACTTGAACCCCCACGTCCCGAAGGACACTGGCACCTGAAGCCAGCGCGTCTGCCATTCCGCCACTCGCCCGGAAAAACAACCGATGGACCATACCACTCTAATGGCCGCGTCCCCCAACCCGCCTGGTCGGGCCCGGACGCCGTGGGGCGCTGGGAGACAACGCGTCTGAGCAGGGCCGACCAAGTTCTCAGAGTTTCGACGGTGCCGCGCCGTCGCGCTGTCCCGATAACATGCTGGGGTGAGGGACACGCGCCGAATCGTTTGCCGCGCGCCAGCGGCATGCTGCGGCAAGTGCATGCGAACGGCGGAGCATGAGTAGCCAACGAGGGTTGGCCGCGCGGATCGAGCGCAAGCTCGAGGCCACCGTCGACAACGCGTTCGCCCGCGTCTTCGGCGGATCGATCGTTCCGCAGGAAGTCGAGGCGCTCCTGCGCCGCGAAGCCCGCGACGGCGTCCAGAAACTCCACGGCAATCGGCTTTTGGCCCCCAACGAATACATCATTACCCTCGGTAGGCACGACTTCGAGAAGGTGGGCGCCGACCCTGATCTCACGTCGGGTGCTTTCGGTAGGTACTTGGTCGACTACATCCATGAACAGGGGTGGGAAACGTATGGTGATGTGGTCGTCCGGTTCGAGCGGTCGTCGGATTTGCGTACCGGGCAGTACCGCGCCCGCGGTGCTGTCAATCCCGATGTGCAGCCCCGCCCGACGGTCCACGATCCCGTCCCGCCACAATCAAATAGTGCGTTCGGCGCAGAACGAGGAGTAGCACCAATGACTGACGATTCGAGCTACCGCCCTCCGGGGCCGGGGCGGCCTGGCGACGAGTACTACGACGAGCGCTACGCGCGCCCGCAGGACGACGCGCGCGCCGGTGACCAGCCGCAGGGCGGCCCTGACCCGCGCGCGGGGTACCCGCCCGAGCAGGGCGGCTACCCGCCGCAGCAGGGCTACCCGCCGCCACGCCACCCCGAGCAGGGCGGCTATCCGGAGCAGGGCGGCTACCAAGGTCAGGGCGGCTACCCCGATCAGCGCGGCTACCAAGGCCCCGGCGGCGGCTATCCCGACCAGCGCGGCTACCAAGATCAAGGGGGCTACCCCGACCAGCGCGGCTACCAAGGCCCCGGCGGCGGCTATCCCGACCAAGCTCAGGGCGGGCCCCCACCGCAGTATGAGCAGCGTCCTCCCGCGCCCACGGGATACGGCGGCCAAGGCTACGACCAGGGCTACCGTCAGGGCGGCGGCTACGCCCCGCCGCCCGGGGGAGGCCAGCAGGGTTATGGCGGCTACGGCGATTACGGCCGCGGGCCGGCCCGCCAAGACGAGGGCTACGCTCCGCCCGAGCAGCGGCAGGCCTATCCGGAGCAGGGCGCCGGCTATGAGCAAGGCGCCGGCTATGAGCAAGGCGGCGGCTACGAGCAGGGCTACCAACAGGGCGGCGGCTACGGCCGGCAGGAGTACGGGGCCGGCGACTACACGCAGTATGCCGAGAACGTGCCGGCCGGGGGATACCCCGGTCAGGCCGGCGGATACCCCGAGACCGCCCACCGCGACTACGAGTACGGCCAGCAAGCCGAGTACGCCCAGCCGAGCGAGTACGGCCAGCCCGCCGACTACGGGCAGCCGGCGGACTACGGCCAGCAGGCCGGCGGTTACGGCGCTTACGGCGCCGGCGGTTACGGCGCGGCCGGAACGACGGTCACCCTGCAGCTCGACGACGGCAGCGGCCGCACCTACCAGCTGCGTGAGGGTTCCAACATCGTGGGCCGTGGACAAGACGCGCAGTTCCGGTTGCCCGACACCGGCGTCTCCCGGCGTCACCTCGAGATCCGCTGGGACGGGCAGGTGGCGCTCCTGTCGGACTTGAACTCCACCAACGGCACCACCGTCAACAACGCGCCGGTTCAGGAATGGCAGTTGGCGGACGGCGACGTGATCCGCCTGGGTCATTCGGAGATCATCGTCCGGATCCACTAAACCCGCTGGGCTCAACGCTGCCGTGCTTCGCCCCGCGTCGACCGCCGTCCAAGTATCGTGACGTTGCCGATGTGCTCGGGGTCACGGGCGCCAGGGGGACGCTGGATTTCGGGGCCAGGACGGAAAGGACGCCAGATGCAGGGACTCGTACTGCAGCTGACGCGCGCCGGATTTCTAATGTTGTTATGGGTATTCATCTGGTCCGTGTTGCGAATTCTGCGGACCGATATCTACGCGCCCACCGGGGCCGTCATGGTGCGCCGCGGCTTGGCGCTGCGCAGCACCCTGCTGCCCTCGCGGCAACGCAGGCACGCGGCGCGCTACCTGGTGGTCACCGAGGGCGCGTTGGCGGGGGCGCGCATCACACTCAGCGGGCAGCCGGTGTTGATCGGAAGAGCTGACGACTCGACGCTCGTGCTGACCGACGATTACGCCTCGACGCGGCACGCCCGCCTATCGCAGCGCGGTTCGGAATGGTACGTCGAGGATCTAGGATCGACCAACGGCACTTACCTTGACAGGGCAAAGGTGACGACTGCGGTACGAGTTCCGATAGGGACGCCGATTCGGATCGGCAAAACGGCGATCGAGTTGCGCCCGTGACCCTGGTCCTGCGATATGCCGCGCGCAGCGACCGCGGCCTGGTGCGCTCCAACAACGAAGACTCCGTATACGCCGGCGCGCGGCTCCTCGCGCTGGCCGACGGGATGGGCGGTCACGCTGCCGGCGAGGTGGCCTCCCAGTTGGTGATCGCCGCACTGGCCCACCTCGACGACGATGAGCCCGGCGGCGACCTGCTGGCCAAGCTCGACGCCGCGGTGCGCTCGGGCAACGCGGCCATCGCGGCGCAAGTGGAGGCCGAGCCCGAGCTCGAGGGGATGGGCACCACGCTCACCGCAATATTGTTCGCGGGCGACCGAATCGGGTTGGTGCACATCGGCGACTCGCGCGGCTATCTGCTGCGTGACGGCGAACTGACGCAGATCACCAAGGACGACACGTTCGTCCAAACCCTGGTCGACGAAGGGCGGATCACCCGGGAAGAGGCGCACAGCCACCCGCAGCGGTCGCTGATCATGCGCGCGCTGACCGGTCACGAGGTCGAGCCCACGTTGACCATGCGCGAGGCGCGCGCCGGTGACCGCTACCTGCTCTGCTCCGACGGGCTCAGCGACCCGGTAAGCGACGAGACCATCCTCGAGGCGCTGCAGATTCCCGACGTCGCCGAAGCCGCCTACCGCCTCATCGAGTTGGCGCTGCGCGGCGGCGGGCCGGACAACGTGACCGTGGTGGTGGCCGACGTCGTCGACTACGACTACGGCCAGACCCAGCCGATCCTGGCTGGAGCTGTTTCCGGGGACGACGACCAGATGACGTTGCCCAACACCTCCGCGGGCCGCGCCTCGGCGATCAGACCGCGCGAAGAGGCAGCGAAACGGGTTGCGCCGCAACCGGAAACGCCGAGCCGGCCGCGGTGGCCCCGTCGGCGGATGTTCTTCGTGGTGACGCTGGCGGTGCTGTTCGCCCTTTCCGGACTGGCCATCGGATGGTGGGTGATTCAGCGCAACTATTACGTCACCGAGTACGACGGCAAAGTTTCGATCGTCCGCGGAATCCAAGGGTCCTTGCTCGGCGTGCCCCTGCAGCAGCCGTATCTGGTGGGCTGCCTGACCGCGCGCAACGAACTCTCCCTGATCAGCTACGGCCAATCCGACCACTCGAACTGTCAGCTGATGACGTTGCGGGACTTGCGCCGTCCCGGCCAGGTCCAGGTTCAGACCGGACTGCCGGGCGGCAGCCTGGATCAAGCCGAGTCACAGCTGCGTCAACTGCTCGCCGAATACCTGCTGCCCACCTGCCCGTCCCCGCGCGCCACGTCACCGCCGGGGCAGCCGGCCCCCGGGAGCGGCACCCCCGAGTCCAGTGTCGCGACATCTCCAGCACCGACCACCGCCCCTCCCGGCTCCAGCACCCCAGCTCCTACCAGTGTCACAAGCGGCCCCGCGCCCCCGTCGCAGGCGGGCCCCACGACCACATCTCAGACGGTCACCGCGCTTCCAGCGCCTCCACTTCAACCGGGCATCGACTGCCGGACGGTGGCATGACGACCCAACTCCAGCCGCCCGTCGCGGTCACGCCTCCGCTGCCCACCCGTCGCAACGCCGAGCTGCTGCTGCTGTGCTTCGCCGCAGCGATCACCGTCGCGGCGTTATTGATCGTCGAGGCAAACCAGGACCGTGTCTTGCGCTGGAACGTCATCAGCTACGGGCTGATATTCCTGCTCGTGTTCGGCTCCGCGCACCTGGCCATCAGACGGTTCGCCCCATATACGGATCCGCTGCTGTTGCCAATTGTGGCTCTGCTCAATGGACTTGGGCTGGTGATGATCCATCGGCTCGACCTCGTCAACAGCCAGACAAGCGGCCGCAATCATCCCAGCGCCACCCAGCAGTTGATGTGGACGGTGGTCGGCGTGGTCACGTTCGCGCTCGTGGTCACGTTTCTCAAAGACCATCGACAGTTGGCTCGCTACGGCTATATATGCGGCATCACCGGCCTGGTGCTGTTGGTGATTCCCGCGCTCCTGCCGGCTTCGCTGTCCGAACAGAACGGCGCAAAGATCTGGATCCGCCTCCCCGGCTTTTCCATTCAGCCCGCCGAATTCTCCAAAATCCTGTTGCTGATCTTCTTTTCCGCCGTGTTGATCGCCAAGCGTGGGCTATTCACCAGCGTAGGAAAGCATTTCATGGGTCTAACCCTGCCGCGCCCGCGAGACCTCGCGCCGCTGCTGGGCGCCTGGGTGGCCTCGATCGGTGTGATGGTCTTCGAGAAGGACCTCGGCACCTCGTTGTTGCTTTACGCGTCGTTCCTGGTGGTGGTTTACCTTGCGACGCAACGGATCAGCTGGGTGCTGATCGGCCTGGTGCTGTTCGCAGTGGGCAGCGTCATCGCCTACTTCATCTTCGCCCACGTCCGGGTCCGCGTGCAGATGTGGTGGGACCCGTTTTCCGACCCCGACGGCAACGGCTACCAGATCGTGCAGTCGCTGTTCAGCTTCGCCACGGGTGGAATCTTCGGCACCGGGCTCGGCAACGGTCAGCCGGACACCGTGCCGGCCGCGTCGACCGACTTCATCATCGCCGCATTCGGTGAAGAGCTCGGGCTCGTCGGGCTCGCCAGCATCTTGATGCTCTACACCATCGTCATCATCCGCGGCATGCGCACCGCGATCGCGACGCGAGACAGCTTCGGCAAGTTACTGGCCGCGGGCCTGGCCTCCACCCTGGCCATCCAGCTGTTCATCGTCGTCGGCGGCGTCACCCAACTCATCCCGCTGACGGGCCTGACCACACCGTGGATGTCCTACGGCGGATCGTCGCTCCTGGCGAACTACATACTGCTGGCGATCCTGGCTCGCATCTCCAACAGCGCCCGCCACCCCCTGCGCGGACGCGACCGCAAGGATTCCCCGATCGCGGCGGCGAAGACCGAGGTGATCGAGAAGGTATGAACACCTCTCTGCGCCGCATCTCGGTCACCGTCATGGCGTTGATCGTTCTGTTGCTGCTCAACGCCACCATGACGCAGGTGTTCGCCGCCGACTCGCTGCGCGCCGACCCGCGCAATCAGCGCGTGCTGCTGGACGAGTACTCGCGCCAACGCGGGCAGATCATCGCCGGCGGCCAACTGCTGGCCTACTCGGTGGCCACCGACAGCCGGTTCCGCTTCCTGCGGGTGTATCCCAACCCGTCGGTGTACGCGCCGATCACCGGCTTCTACTCCCTGCGCTATTCGAGCACCGGCTTGGAGCGCGCCGAGGATGCGCTGCTGAACGGATCCGACGAGCGGCTGTTCGGCCGCCGCCTGGCCGATTTCTTCACCGGCCGCGACCCCCGGGGCGGCAACGTCGACACCACAATCCGGCCGCGGGTCCAGCAAGCGGGGTGGGACGCAATGCAGCAGGGCTGCGGCGGGCCGCCGTGCAAGGGCGCCGTGGTCGCCCTCGAACCGTCCACCGGCAAGATCCTGGCCATGGTGTCATCGCCGTCGTATGACCCCAACCTGCTCGCGTCGCACGATCCTCAAGTGCAGGCGCAAGCATGGCAGCGGCTGCGCGACGACCCCGACAACCCGCTGACCAACCGCGCCATCTCGGAGACCTATCCGCCCGGTTCCACTTTCAAAGTCGTCACCACCGCGGCGGCGCTTGAGGCCGGGGCGACCGACGCCGAACAGCTCACCGCCGCTCCGTCAATCGCTCTGCCCGACAGCACCGCGACGTTGGAGAACTATGGCGGCCAGCCCTGCGGCAGCGAGGCCACGGTGTCGCTCAAGCAAGCGTTCGCCCTGTCGTGCAACACCGCCTTCGTGCAACTCGGCATGCACACCGGCGCCGACGCGTTGCGCAGCATGGCGCGCGCGTTCGGCCTGGACTCCACGCCGAGCGTCATCCCGCTGCAGGTCGCCGAATCGACCGTCGGAATCATCCCGGACGCCGCCGCCCTGGGCATGTCCAGCATCGGCCAGAAGGATGTCGCGCTGACACCGCTGGAGAACGCCGAGATCGCCGCGACCATCGCGAACGGCGGGGTACAGCTGCAGCCTTACCTGATCGACAGCCTCAAAGGGCCCGATCTGGCCAACATCAGCACCACCGTTCCCTATCAGCAGCGCCGCGCGGTGTCGCCCCAGGTCGCCGCTAAGCTAACAGAGCTGATGGTCGGCGCCGAGAAGGTCGCACAGCAGAAAGGGGCCATTCCCGGCGTGCAGATCGCATCGAAGACTGGTACCGCAGAGCATGGCACCGATCCGCGTAATACGCCGCCGCACGCGTGGTACATCGCCTTCGCGCCCGCGCAGACGCCGAGAATCGCCGTGGCAGTGTTGGTGGAGAATGGCGGCGACCGCCTGTCCGCGACGGGAGGTGCACTCGCCGCGCCGATCGGACGGGCTGTGATCCAAGCCGCGCTACAGGGAGGACCATGAGCCCGCGAGTTGGTGTGACGCTGTCTGGCAGATACCGCCTGCAGCGCCTGATCGCCACCGGCGGCATGGGCCAAGTGTGGGAGGCGGTGGACAGTCGGCTCGGCCGGCGCGTGGCGGTCAAGGTGCTCAAGCAGGAGTTCTCCCAGGATCCGGAATTCATCGAGCGGTTCCGCGCCGAGGCGCGCACCACCGCGATGCTCAACCACCCCGGCATCGCCCAGGTCCACGACTATGGCGAGAGCCAGCTGGACGGGGAGGGCCGCACCGCCTACCTGGTGATGGAGCTGGTCAACGGCGAGCCGCTGAACTCGGTGCTCAAGCGCACCGGCCGGCTGTCGTTGCGGCACGCGCTGGACATGCTCGAACAGACCGGTCGTGCGCTGCAGGTCGCGCACGCGGCCGGTCTGGTGCACCGCGACGTCAAGCCGGGAAACATCCTGATCACGCCGACGGGCCAGGTGAAGATCACCGACTTCGGTATCGCCAAGGCCGTCGACGCCGCGCCCGTCACGCAGACGGGGATGGTGATGGGAACCGCCCAGTACATCGCCCCCGAGCAGGCCCTGGGTCATGACGCGACTCCCGCCAGCGACGTGTACTCGCTGGGAGTCGTCGGCTACGAGGTCGTCTCGGGGAAGCGGCCGTTCACCGGTGACGGTGCCCTGACGGTGGCGATGAAGCACATCAAGGAGCCCCCGCCGCCGCTGCCCGCGGAGCTGCCGCCCAACGTGCGCGAACTGATTGAGATCACGCTGGTCAAGAACCCGGCCATGCGCTACCGCAGCGGCGGGCCGTTCGCCGATGCCGTTGCGGCGGTGCGGGCCGGCCGCCGGCCGCCGCGCCCCAGCCAGTCGCCCCCGCCCGGGCGGGCGTCGCCGGCGGCCATTCCGTCGAGCCCGACCACCAGGGCGGCCGCCGTGACCAGCGCCCGGGCCGCGGCGCCGCGCCGATCCCGGCCCGCCACCGGGGGCCATCGGCCACCCCCGGCCCGGCGCACCTTCTCGTCGGGCCAGCGCGCGTTGTTGTGGGCCGCCGGAGTGCTGGGGGCGCTGGCGATCATCATCGCGGTGCTCATCGTCATCAATTCCCGCGCCGATACCCAGCAGGCACCGCCGCCGCCGACGGTCACCGACACCGGGACTCCGCCGGCGCCGCCGGCCACCAACACCCCGAGCGGTTCCGCGTCCGGCCCCGTGCTGCGGCTGAATTGGACGGATCGCGGGACGATAGGTAATTCTGGACTGCAACGAGGGCCGGCCGAATACGGGCGGGTTGAACCACTGACGCCCAGCGCGTCACCGGCCCGACACGAGATACCACGATGACCACCCCTCAGCACCTGTCTGACCGCTATGAACTGGGCGAAATCCTCGGCTTCGGGGGTATGTCCGAGGTTCACCTGGCCCGCGACGTCCGGTTACACCGCGATGTAGCGGTCAAAGTGCTGCGCGCCGACCTGGCCCGCGATCCCAGCTTCTATCTCCGGTTCCGTCGCGAGGCCCAGAACGCCGCCGCGCTCAACCACCCGTCCATCGTCGCGGTGTACGACACCGGCGAGGCGGAGACCCCGACGGGTCCGCTGCCCTACATCGTCATGGAGTACGTCGACGGCGTCACCCTGCGCGACATCGTGCACACCGACGGGCCGTTACCCCCTCGCCGGGCGATCGAGATCATCGCCGACGCGTGCCAGGCGCTGAACTTCAGCCACCAGAACGGCATCATCCACCGCGACGTCAAGCCGGCCAACATCATGATCAGCAACACCAACGCGGTCAAGGTGATGGACTTCGGCATCGCGCGGGCGATCGCGGACAGCGGCAACAGCGTCACCCAGACCGCGGCGGTGATCGGGACGGCGCAGTACCTCTCGCCCGAACAGGCCCGCGGCGACAGCGTCGATGCCCGGTCCGACGTCTACTCGCTGGGCTGTGTGCTCTACGAAATCCTCACCGGCGAACCGCCTTTCACCGGGGACTCGCCCGTCGCGGTCGCGTACCAGCACGTGCGCGAGGACCCGATTCCGCCGTCGCAGCGGCACGAGGGCATCTCTGCCGACCTCGACGCGGTCGTGCTCAAGGCGTTGGCCAAGAACCCGGACAACCGCTACCAGACCGCGGCCGAGATGCGCGCAGACCTGGTGCGGGTGCACAACGGCGAACCGCCCGAGGCGCCCAAGGTGCTCACCGACGCCGACCGCAGCGGCCTGATCGCCTCCGGCGCAAACCAGCCCGGGCCGCGCACCGATCCGCTGCCCCGGCAACCCCTTCGTCGCATCGACGACGGCGACGGCGGGGGGGTCGGCCGGTGGATCGTCGCGGTCGCCGCGCTGGCGGTGCTGACGATCGTCGTCGTCATCGCCTTCAACACCTTCGGCGGCACCACCCGCGATGTCCAGGTCCCCGACATGCGGGGCCAAGTGTCCGCCGACGCGATTGCCGCGCTGCAGAATCGCGGCTTCAAGACGCGTACCTTGCAGAAGCCCGACTCTACGATCCCGCCCGACCATGTCATCAGCACCGATCCCGGCGCGAACGCGTCGGTCGGCGCCGGCGACGAGATCACGATCAACGTTTCGACGGGTCCCGAGCAGCGCGAGGTGCCCGATGTCTCCTCGCTGAGCTACTCCGACGCGGTCAGCAAGCTCAAAGCCGCGGGATTCAGCAAATTCAAGCAGGCCAATTCTCCGTCGAGTCCCGAGTTGCTGGGCAAGGTGATCGGCACCAACCCGCCGGCCAACCAGACGTCCGCGATCACCAACGTGATCACCGTCATCGTCGGCTCCGGCCCCGAGACCAAGCAGGTGCCGGACGTCGCCGGTCAGACCGTCGACGTCGCACAGAAGAACCTCACGGTCTATGGCTTCACCAAGGTCACCCAGGCACAGGTGGACAGCACCCGCCCCGCCGGCGAGGTGATCGGCACCAATCCGCCCAAAGGTCAGACGGTTCCGGTGGATTCGGTGATCGAACTGCAGGTGTCCAAGGGCAACCAGTTCGTGATGCCCGACCTGAGCGGCATGTTCTGGACGGACGCCGAGCCGCGGTTACGGGCGCTGGGCTGGACCGGCGTGCTGGACAAGGGCCCGGACGTCGACGCGGGCGGCTCCCAGTCGCACCGGGTGGTCTATCAGAACCCGCCGGCCGGCACCGGCTGCAACCGGGACGGGATCATCACGCTGAAGTTCGGCCAGTAGCCGCGGGATCGGCCGGGAGATAGGGCTGCACCGCCGCCCGGACCTCGTTCTCGAGCCGGCGCACCAGCGTGTCGTTGCGGGCCCATCCGCAGTAGGCCAGCCAGTTGGCCAGCATGCGGTGGCCGCCCTCGGTCAGGATCGACTCGGGATGGAACTGGACCCCGTGGATCGGCAACTCCCGGTGGCGCACACCCATGATGACGCCGCCGCGGGTACGGGCCGTCACCTCCAGCACCGGCGGAAGCGACTCCGGAAGTATGGTCAGCGAGTGGTAGCGGGTCGCCGTGAAGGGATCTGGAAGTCCTTGCAGCACACCGGCGTTGGTGTGAAAGACGCTGCTGGTCTTGCCGTGCAGCAGTTCGGGGGCCCGGTCCACGGTCGCGCCGAAGGCGACGCCGATGGCTTGGTGGCCGAGGCAGACTCCGAGTAGCGGGGTGCGCTCCGCGGCGCACGCGTTCACCAGTCCGATGGACGCACCCGCGCGTTCCGGGGTGCCCGGGCCGGGGCTGAGCAGCACACCGTCGAACCGCTGGGCGATGGCGGCCTCGTCGGAGAGTCTGGCGTCGTCGTTGCGCCACACCTCGGCCTCGACGCCCAGCTGGCCGAGGTACTGCACCAGGTTGAACACGAAGCTGTCGTAGTTGTCGACGACCAGGATCCGCACCGTGCCAGGTTACCGTCCGGCCGAAATCAGTAGCCGATGGTTCCCATGGGCTGCGCGAAATGCAGCCGATCGGGCTCGGTGTGGCCGACGATCTGCACGTCCGGTTTGACCTCTTCGCGGTAGCCCAGCCCGAATCGGACCACGTACTGGCGGTACAGGGTGACCAGGGGAGCGGCGGCCAGGGCGGCCTGCATGGTGGCCGCGTTGCCGATCGCGGTGATCGTGTAGGGCGGGCTGTAGGTCCGGCCGTTGAGCAGCAGCGTGTTGCCGACGCAGCGGGGCACCGAGGTGGCGATGATGCGCTGGTCCTGCATCTGGATCGCCTCGGCGCCGGCGCTCCACAAGGCGTTGAGCACCGCCTCGATGTCCTGCTGATGCACCACCAGGTCGTCGGGGGACGCATCCCGCGGGAAGCGGCCGTTGGCGTCGCGCGGCGCGTCCTCCAGGGTGACGGTCAGCCCCGGGCCGTGCACCGGGTTCATCCCCGCCTCGGCGGCCAGCTCGGCCGAGCGGCGCAGCATTGCCGCCAACGCCCGATCCGAGGACCGGCCGTGCGCGGCGTCGATCTTGCCGGCCAGCTCGTCGCGCTGGGCGTTCAGGTGATTCACCGAGGCCTGGGCCTCCCGGACCAGGTCGACCAACCGGGGCGCGTCGCTGCGGCGGATCTCGGCGCCGCCGGACACCCCGTGCGTGGCAGCCAGGAGCAATCCGGCCAGCAGGCACACCACCGGGACGCCGAAGCGCCAGGGTGACCGGCCTCCGTCGCTCATCTGCTCTCCAATTTCCTGGTCGCCGTGCCAGGTGGGTTAGTCTCGTAGCCAAGCTGTGCGTGCAGCTGCGGTCGTTATCGTTGCACCCCGTCCCGCTCACCGTCTTGTTGAGGTAATCATGCCCAAGTCCAAGGTCCGCAAGAAGAATGACTTCACCGTCAGCGCGGTCAGCCGCACGCCGGTGAAGGTGAAGGTCGGGCCGTCGAGCGTGTGGTTCGTCGCCTTGTTCGTCGGTCTCATGCTGATCGGATTGGTCTGGCTGATGGTCTTCCAGCTGGCGGCCGTCGGGAGTCAGGCGCCCGCCGCGCTCAACTGGATGGCACAACTGGGGCCGTGGAACTACGCCATCGCGTTCGCTTTCATGATCACCGGTTTGTTGCTGACGATGCGCTGGCACTGAGCACGACCAGCGGCCGAATGAATTCATTTTTGGGTTGCCTCGTTACTGCGCCAGCAACATTGCCGCCACCCAATCACACGCGTGTGATTTATCCCCACTGTTGATAGCGTCTGTGGATAACTCCATAGGCCGTGGTGGGAGGGCCTGAGCGGCGCATGCAGCAAACACAATGGGAGCCGCGTGTCCCCGGAATTGCTGGTTGTGGCCTTGCCGGGCTGCTGATGGCTATCGCGTCTGTGACCGTGGTCACAGACGCGCCGGGGCGCATTCTGACGGGGATTGCCGCGGTGGGTCTGATCTTGTTTGCGGGCGCGACGTGGCGCGCGCGGCCCAAGCTGGCAATTACCGCCGACGGCTTGGCGCTCCGGGGATGGTTCCGGACGCAGTTATTACGGCCGTCCGACATCAAGATCATCCGGATCACCGAGTTCCGCCGCTACGCACGCAAGGTGCGGCTGCTCGAGGTCGAGACGGCCGACGACAGCCTGGTGCTCTTCTCTCGGTGGGACCTCGGGACGGACCCGCTCGAGGTGCTCGACGCGCTGACGGCCGCCGGTTACGCGGGCCGAAACCCGCGTTGAGCGGACCGGGAAGGGCCGGGCTTAGGAGATCGTGATCGACTCGATGACGACCGGCTCGGTGGGGCGGTCGTTACTGTCGGTGGACGTCGTCGAGATCGCCTCGACAACCCGCTGCGACTCCGGGTCGGTGACTTCGCCGAAGATGGTGTGCCGGCGGTTCAGGTGCGGGGTCTTGCCGACCGTGATGAAGAACTGGGAGCCGTTGGTGCCCGGACCCGCGTTCGCCATCGCCAGCAGGTACGGCTTGTCGAATTGCAGTTCGGGGTGGAACTCGTCGGCGAACTTGTAGCCCGGGCCGCCGCGACCCGTTCCGGTCGGGTCGCCGCCCTGGATCATGAAGCCCTGAATCACCCGGTGAAAGACCGCGCCATCGTAGAACGGACCGGAGGAGCCACCCGAGGCGTTCTGGGTCGAGTACTCCTTGGTGCCCTGGGCCAGGCCAACGAAGTTGGCGACGGTCTTGGGTGCGTGGTTTCCGAACAGAGCGACTTTGATGTCGCCGCGGTTGGTGTGCAGCGTGGCGGTAGCGGTCTGAAAGGGGCTGTTGGTCACGGCATGAGAGTCTGCCACTCCGCGCCGGGATGCCCGCACCCGGTGTCACCCCGAGCCGGGCGACGACCGAAAAGGCGGCGCGCGCAGAACAGTTCCGCCGGCATCCCTATGCTGGCAGTCTGTTCGAGTACCCACGAGCCGGTCCCGCGACGGGCTTGCCCGGCGGCGCAGAAAGGCGGCAGATGAGCGCGAAGGCGGAATCCCGGCTGACCCCGCGCGAGCGACTCGCTCGCGGGCTGACCTACTCGACGCTGGGCCCGGTGGACGTCACCCGGGGGATCGTCGGCCTGAGCGCCCAGTCAGCGCAGTCGACCGCGGCGCAGATTCGTCGCAAATATCAAGAGGGGCGCCTCGCCAAGGAACTCGCCGCTGCCCAGGAAACCCTTGCGCAGGAGCTGGCCGCCGCGCAGGAGGTCGTTTCGAACCTGCCTCAGGCGCTGCAGGACGCGCGGCGCGCACAGCATCGGGCCAGGCGCCCGTTGGTGTTCGCGGGAGCGGCCGTTGTGGTCCTCGCCGGCGGCGCAGTCGCGTTCAGCCTGGTGCGGCGCTCGGTTCGCGCCAAGCCCCAAGAGCCGCAGTCCCGCCCGCCCAGCGTCGACGTGCAGCCGCGCCCCTGACGGCGGTCGGCCCTACCGCATCGCCTCGGCCCAGTCGGCGTGTCCTACGAAGCCAAGCGTCCTCGCCATGTCGCGGTAGCGATCTCGGAAACACGCGTAGGCGTCCGACTCGCCTCGCGCCCGCGCCATGAGGGCGCGCATCCGGTACAGCCAGATTTCACGTATCGCCAGGCCCTCATCGGCCGGTGCGGCGGCTAACCGCTCGATTGCCGCCTCGGCGTCGGCGACGTCACGGTCGCTTCCCCGGTCCAGCAATGTCTCCACCAGTACCCCCGTCGCCAGAATGCCCCAGGACAGCAGCTGCCCCCCGCGGGCGAGGTGGTCGACCGCGGCGGACATCAGCGGTATCGCTTCGTCATGCTCCCCGCGGCGCGCCGCCTGACGCGCCACGTAGACATCGATCATCGGTAGATCGCACAAGAAGTGGCCCCCGCGCACGAACACGTCGCGAACCCCCAACAACAGCCGCTGCCCGCGATCCCGGTCGGCATCCGTATCGCGGTGCAGCAGCGCAAGGCCTAAGGTCAGCCATGCCACACCCACCTGGAGGTTGTCGCCGGACCGTTCGGCGATCGCCAGCGCGTCCTGGATCTCGCGGACGACGGAATCGTCCGGCCGCAGCGCGCCGGCCGGTACCGCGGCCGTGTACACGTAGCTGACGACCGTGACGTAGGACAGCGAGTCGGCGCCGTGGGCCACCGCCAGGCCCCGCCGCTGATCGTCTCGCCAGCCGGCAAGGCCCAGCGCGTAGCGGGCGGTCGCCCGCTGCGCGTAGGCAAGCGCCAGGGGCGACCCGAAAAGAAAATTGCCCTTCGCGGGATCGCCGTCGGCCAGGTCGATCACCCGCTGGGACAAACGCAGCATCTCTGACCACTCGCCGCTTGCCATCTTCGCGCGGATCGGCGTGAAGGACAGCCCCACGGTCAGGGTCGGATCGCCGATGGACTCGATCAGGGCGATGGCTTCGGAGGCCAGCCGTGACGCCTCGCCCACCCTGTCCTGGAAGGCGTGGTCCACGACCAGCCCCGCCATCGCGATGGCCAGCGACGGCTTGTCGCCCGCGGCGCTGCACAACTTGCGCAACTCGTCGAACCGGTCGCCGACGTTGTTGACGTGCAACCGCCAGGCGATCCCGCACAACATGGTGCGAGGAGCAATGCACATGGCCGCCAGGTCCGGGTCATCGGCAGTCAATGCGTCGGCGATCGTCGTGGCGCTCTCCCAACTCAGACGCGCCGCGGCGATATCGCGGTACGTCGCCCACTTGGCCGCGCGCATGTGCCAGCCGTAGGCACCCCGCAGGTCACCCGCGGCTTCCAGATGTTCGGCGATCAGCGCGGCATTCTGGTCGGCCGATTCCGGCTCGCGGGCCTCGATAGCGGCGGCGAGCCGCCCGTGCATCTCCGCGCGATCGGATTTCAGTTGTGATTCATAGGCCACCGCCCGTATCAGCGGGTGGCGGAAGGCGAACTCGGCACCCGGGGTGAACCGGACCTGATCGATCAGCGCGGCGCTGAGCAGTGCGTCGAGGGCAGGGGCGTTGCCCACCGCAGCGAGTAACTCGGGGGTGAACCGCGACCCGATCACCGCGGCGGCGTTCAGCGTCTGCTTGGCATCCGGATCCAACCGATCGATCCGCGCCGCGATGGTTGCCTGCAGGCTGGCCGGTACGGTGACGTCGGCCACGTCTGTGCTGCAGGTGAATTCGCCGCGCTCGCCCTCGAGCACGCCGCGCTCGGCGAGCTCGTGAATCATCTCCTGCGCATAAAACGGGTTCCCGCCGGCCCGTTCGGCGACGAGCGCTTTGATTCCGGAGACCGACGGATCCGAGCCCAACAACTCGTCGAGCAGCGCAGCGGTTTCCGAATCACTCAAAGGGGCGAGCGAGATCGTTTGGGTGCCAGGGACTCTCGCCAAAGCGCCGTGATAGTCGGGGCGATAGGTGATCAGGACCATCGACGGCGTCTGGGGGATGACGGTGAGGAACTCGGCCAGCATCGAGTCGCTGACCTCATCGATCCAGTGCGCGTCCTCGATGACGTAGAGGACCGGTTGGGTGCGGTTCAGCGACAGGGAGTTGATCAATGCGGTCAGCCGACGCCGCCGCGCGTCGGGATGGATCGTGGGAGGCGGCGTCTCGGGGTCTCGAATGCCCATCAGGTCATAGAGCAGCAGCACGTCCTCGTCGGAGGCGTCGGGGAGGCCCGCGCGCACCTGTGCTCGCGCCGCCTCGTCGTCGAGCTCGGTGATCCGGGCGGCTTCGCGCAACAGTCCTGCCGCGACCAGGAAGGGGACATCGCTGGTGTGCGACTCGCAGTACACCGAGGACACTTCGACACCGCGCCGGCTGGCCATCGCGACAACTTCGTCAGCGAGTCGCGTCTTGCCGATACCCGGCGGCCCGGCAACGCAGACCACACATCCCCGCCCGCTCATCGATCGGTCTAAAAGCCCTGCGGCCGTTGTCACTTCGAGGTCACGCCCTACCAATGCGCCTTGGGGCAGGCCGGTTCGGCGGTGCCCGTCCGTCATGCGCAGCAGACGCCGGGCCAGCACCGGGCCGTCGCTGCCCTTGAAGCGCACCTCCTCGGGATCGCCTAGCTCGGTGGCGTGTTGGACGAGCCGGGCGGTCGACTCGCTGAGCATCACCCCACCCGGCGGTGCCACAGACTCCATCCGTTGGGCCATCCCGACTTGCTCGCCGATCGCGGTGTAGCGGAACGGACCGGACCCGATTTCGCCCGCTATCACCTGACCGGAGTTCAGTCCCACCCGCAACTGCAGGTCCACACCGTCGCGCTGTCGGACCTCGCCCGCCAGCCCCTTGATCTCCTCCTGAACCCCCAAGGCCGCCAGACAGGCGCGAACCGCGTGGTCCTCCATTGCTACGGGCGCCCCGAACACCGCCATGATTCCGTCACCGGTGAAGTTGTCCAGGGTGCCCCGGTAGTGCTGCACGACGTCGGTGCAGCGGTCGACAAGCTCGGCCATGATTTCTCGCAACCGCTCCGCACCGACGGCCGCGGCGATGTCCATGGAGTGCACCACGTCGGCGAACAGCACCGACACCTGCTTGTACTCCGCATGCGCGGCGGGCTGGGCAACCGGCGAACCACACCCGTGACAGAACCGCGCATTCTCGAGAAGCTCGGTGCCACACGCGTGGCACGCCGCTACGGCCGTCATCCGACCTCCGCCAATCCGGCCCCCTGCGTTTGCTGTGGTGATCAAAGAATAGGCCGTCGGGCACGGCGCGAGGGAGTGTTGGCTTCACACGGGGTGACGCCGACGCGAAGTCTCAAGACCCGGACGGATCAGTCCTTGGCAAAGCAGAACAACCGGTACGAAGCCTCGCCGTTCTCCAGACGCCGGTAGATCAGCGAACCGCGCCCCCCTGCATAGTCCTCGGCGATGCCGCGTACGAATGGGACGCTGGGCAGACGCCGGGTGATCTGGTCGAACAACCGATTCTGCTCGAGCCCGCGCATGACTTCCGCGTTGATCGTTGTCGCTGAAATCCGGCGCATCGCGATGCCGGCGAGGTCCGCTTCCCAGGAGGCGATCTCGTCGGCGTAGCGGATATCCGCGTACAGGAAATGCCCTCCCGGCCGCAGCACGCGTTTCACTTCGGCGAAGAACCGGCGCACGTCGCGGTAATTGATCGCGGCTTCGACATTGATCACCGCGTCGAAGGACCCCTCGGGAAAGGGCAGGCTTTCGGCGTTACCCTGCACGAAGTTCAGGCCGGGCAGACGGTGCCTCTTTTGGCAGAACGCTATGCCGACCGTATTGAGATCCAGGCCCGTGTAAGACGCCGGGTGCAGCGTCCGCATCAGATACGAGGCCCCACCGCCGTGGCCGCAACTGACTTCCAGCACATCCTTGCCGGTGAGATCCACCTGGGTCGCGGTGCGGTGATAGAGCTGGATGGGGAACCGGTCGGGCTCGTCGGAGGCCGCCAGCGGCAGGGCCATCGGCGGATCCTCCTCGTACCCGTAATTGAGGAATAGGACGTCATCTCTTGTGAGGAGACGGCTGAGGAACCGGTACCCGTATTTGAAGCGCAAATCCAACAGCGCCACCAAGATTGGCGTGCCGTTCAGCCGGCTGATGACGTTTTCTATAGGCGTACGTTGCAACTGCCCATCGTCTCGAGCCCAAAGCCGACGCAGTGTTAATGGCCCGGGTAACCTGACGCCCATGCTTAAGTGTCCCATTCCGACACTGCTGCGCGAACGCGCCAGTCTGCAGCCCAATCGGACAGCGTTCACGTTTATGGATTACGAGCGCGATCGCAACGGAATTGCCGAGAGCGTGACATGGTCACAGCTCTACCGGCGAGTGCTTGACGTCGCACAGGAGTTGAGGATTCACGGATCGCCGGGCGACCGCGCTGTGATCCTGGCGCCGCACGGGCTCGACTACATCGCCGCGTTCCTTGCGGCATTACAGGCAGGGCTGATTGCGGTTCCACTCGGTGGGGCCAGCGACGAACGCGTCGCCGCCGTACTGAAAGACACCGCACCCTCCGTCGTTCTCACGGTATCGTCCGCCGCAGGCGATGCCGCCCGGTACGTCGAGTCGGGGGCCGGGAGATCCGTTCCGTCGATCGTCGCGGTTGATTCGCTGGCTTCGGGCTCGAGGGCCGGGCCGCGCGGCCGGGTCGGCAGCGGGATCGACACCGTCTATCTGCAATACACGTCCGGGTCGACGCGCACCCCCGTCGGAGTGATGGTCTCCGACAGGAACATCCTGGCCAATTTCGAGCAGATCAACGCCGCCTTCTTCGGCGACCACGGCGGCGTTGCGCCACCGGACACCACCGTGGTGTCCTGGCTGCCCTTCTACCACGACATGGGGTTGCATCTCGGAATCGTCTTTCCGGTGCTCACGGGATTCCACACCGTACTCACGACTCCAGTGGCGTTCCTGCAGCGGCCGGCCCGGTGGATTCAACTGCTGGCCGGCAACAGTCACGCACTTTCGGCAGGACCCAACTTCGCCTTCGAACTAGCCGCAAGAAAGGCCTCCGACGACGACCTGGCAGGGCTTGATCTCGGCAACGTGCTCAGCATCCTCAACGGCAGTGAGCGAGTCCAGCCCGCGACGCTGCGGCGCTTCACCGAGCGATTCGCCACCTTCGGCCTCCAGGACCGGGTGTTGCGGCCCTCATACGGAATGGCGGAGGCGACGTTGTACATCGCCACCCGCGAGGCGGGTCAATCACCACGAGTCGCGCATTTCGACTCCGAAGAACTGACCGCCGGCCGCGCGAAGCGGTGTGCGGGCGGGGGCGGTACAGCACTGATTAGTTACGGCGCGGCGCGCTCACCCCTCGTGCGCATCGTAGATCCGGAGACGAGAATCGAATGTCCGGCCGGAATAACCGGCGAAATCTGGGTGCAAGGCGACAACGTCGCTTCCGGCTACTGGCAGAACCCACAAGCGTCTGAAACGACGTTCGGCGCAACGCTTGTCGATCCGTCGGCCGGCACGCCGGAGGGACCGTGGCTGCGTACCGGTGACATGGGCTTCTTCGCCGACGGCGAACTGTTCATCATCGGCCGGATCAAGGATCTATTGATCGTGTACGGACGCAACCACTCTCCCGACGACCTCGAGGCAACGATCCAAAGCATCGCGCCGGGGCGTTGTGCAGCCATCGCCGTTCCGGACGAGGGCACGGAGAAACTCGTCGCCATCATCGAGTTGAAGAGCCGCGACGATTCCGGCCAGGAGGCTTTCGATCTCGTCCGGCGCAAGGTCACTTCCGCGATATCCACCGTCCACGGGTTGAGCATCGCCGATCTCGTTGTGGTAGCGCCCGGTTCGATCCCCATCACCACCAGCGGCAAGGTCCGTCGGGCGGCCTGTGTCGAGCGGTATCGACAGAATCAGTTCGCCCGGTTGGATGCGCAGCGCCGAGGGCCGGCCGTTCACGCCGACTGAGCACTCACGGACGCCACGGGGACGTGATGAAATTCTCGGAGATGCTGCGCACCGAAAGCGAGCGCGCTTCGGCCGCGGCGCGTTACCGCCGCAGCGGCAACGCTTTCCGCTTCCTATGCGAAACCCACCTGGAGCTTCCGCCGGATCCTCCACCCGGCCGCCGCACGCTTGCTCTGTTTGCGCACTTTGACCCGCAGGGCGTCGTCGATCCGTACGTCGCCTATTACCTGAAAGCCTTGCGGGAGCAGGGCGCGGCCATCGTCTTCGTCTCCGGCTCGCCCACTCTCACACCGGAGTCGGTGGCTTCCATCCGCTCCCTCTGTGATGGCATCTACACCCGCCGAACGCTTTCCTACGATTTCGGCTCGTGGCACCTCGCGTGGTGCATTCTCACGCACCACGGGTGGTCGCTCAATCAATTCGACCGGTTTCTGGTCGCCAACGACAGCGTCTTCGGTCCGCTCTTTCCCCTGGAAGACATGTGGAGTTCGTTTCACGGCGCCGACATGTACGGCGCTGTCGAGAACACCCAATTGGTTCCGCATCTCCAATCTTTCTTTCTCGTCTGGGATCTCGACTCGCACACCCGCACGTTCCTCGAAGACTTCTGGGATGGCTTCCAGTACGTGGTCCACAAGGGGATGGTCATCTGGCGATACGAGATCGGCATATCCGCCCGCGCCCGTGGAGCCGGACTCAGCCTCAACCCGTTCGTCTCCGCCGCCGCCATCGAACTCACCTACGGCCGCCCATCGGCCCGCCCGTGGGCCACCAGACGCTCTGCTCGCAACAACGGCACCCTGCACTTTTGGGATGGCCTCATCAAGGACTTCCGGTTTCCGTTCCTCAAGGCGAACCTGGCCCGCTACGACATGCCGTGGCACGCGTCCATGGCGGACCTGCGCGACGTCATCGAGCGACACACCGACTATCCCTTCCAGCTCATCCAGTCGAACGTGGACAGGCTCGGCCGGAGAGCGCCGTCCCTGATGAGCGGCTACGCCCGGCCCGGCGCCGGGCGGATGAACGGGCGCATGGGATCTGCTCGGCGAGGGCCGCGCGGTTCGAACTGAACGACATCGACCGCTCAGAGGCTGCTTACGCCCGAGGCCACCAGCATGATCCCGGCGAGAGCGGGTGCGGCGATCAGAAGCCGGCGACGGTGAATGGCAAACCACCTTTGCAGCTGCACCATCGCCAGCTGGGTCTGCGCCGGCGCGAGAAGATAGCTGACGAGGGGGACCTCTACCAGGACGAGGACCACGATCGTGAAGATCACGACCGCGCCGAGCTGAGCGCCGATCGCTGCTCTCGAGGAGACAATGATGGTGAGCACCACGAGATAATCGGCGAGTGGCATGGTCGTCACCAGTCCAATCCCAAACGCCACCCACGGGTTCCCGCCTTGCAACGCGCGGCGGACGCGGGCCGTCAGCCGGGCGGCCGCGGTCGGTCGGGGCGGCTGCGGGGCTCGGGACGGTGGGGCGCCGCGGTACGCCCACACTCCGGTCGCGATCGCCAGGGCAAGCACGCCGATCGCGATTTGGAAGTACCCGCCCGTGAAGCGCACGACCGTGGACCTCGCGTCTTCCATAACCGTCGCTGGCGAATCCCGCAGGAGTACGAAGGCGCCGACGCCCGGGGCTACGCCCGCTGTGAGGCCGCCCCACCAGTAGGCGAGGAGGTTGTGCCGGGGCCGGGGGCGTGACATCAAGATTCCGCCGATGACCAGTCGCGTCGGGTCCAGCGACAGCCAAACTGCGATCGGCAGCACCGTTCCCCACATCATCAAGCACGCTCCCCGACGGCGACCTTCTCCAAGAGATCCGCTGCCGCGGTGACACTTTCGGCGGGCTTGGTCATCTGGGCGGCGAATTCACGGGCTCGGCCGGCGTAGTGCGGCGCGAGGATCTCGCGGAGATGCCGGGCGAGTGACTCCACGGTGGTGCTCACCAACCGCTGGGCGCGGCCAACTCGCATCCGGCTGACCTGCGCGGCCCACAGCGGCTGCTCGGCCACATCCCAGAGGATCAGCATCGGGATTCCGGCTCGCAGGCCGGCGGCCGTGGTGCCCCCGCCACCGTGGTGGACCATGGCGCGGCAGAGTGGAAGCGTGGCCGCGTAATTCAGCGGGCCGACGAGCTTTATTCGGTCGGATTGTGAAGTACGGTGTGGGGCGCCCTCGCCCGAATAGACCAAGGCCCGTTCGCCAAGCTGCGTGCAGGCGGCGGCGATCATGGCGATCGTGTCGGCAGGGGATCGGACCGGTGTGCTGCCAAACCCGAAGTAGACGGGGGGCGTTCCAGCGGTAGCCCAGGCGGCCGCCTCACCGTCGTCACAGGTCGGTAGATCCATCGTGAGCGCACCGACGAACGGGCGCCGGCCATCCCATTCCTTCGCCAGGCCCGGAAAACAGGCTCGGTCGTAGGCCTGGATTTCGAGCGATCCGCGATGCGCCATTCGCTTCGCCGCCGGGGCGGCGGCCCGCGGAAGGCCCAGTTGACGGCGTTGCTCGTCGTCGACCTCCTTGGTGATGCGCCAGTACAGCCACCACGCCGTCCTCAACGCGGTGCGGACCAGGGGGGCCGGCGATGGTACCGACGGAAGGGCCAGCTGGCCATTGACGCAGATCGGCATGTGGTGCAGTGTCGCCACTGGGATGTCGTAGTACTCAGCCACATTGGCGACGACCCCGTGGTAGGTCTGGCCGGTTACCAGCAGGTCTGCGCCGTCCGCCACCGAAGTCAGCGTCGTGCCCATCTGCGCCCAGCCCTCGATGAAGAGCTCCCTGCCCGAGCGGACCAAGCTGAGCGGATTCTGCGGCTTGAAGGCGCGGTGGTGGAAGTCCGCGAGCGCGTTCACCTGCTCCTGCGAATCCGGCCCGTAGGCGACCGCAGGCAGCCCGGCGGCCTCCACGAGGCCGATCAGGTTGGGCGGCACCGCCATACGCACTTCGTGCCCGCGCCGCATCAGCTCGAGGCCGGCGGCGGCGCAGGGCTCGACGTCACCGCGAGTTCCGTGGGCGGCCAAGACAACCTTCATCGCTGCTACCGGCTCCGTCAGTCGTCGTCCGCGTAGGCGAGGTCCGTGGTTTTGGTCGGCGCATTCGAGCCGGGGCCTTCCAAGACTCGCTTGAACACGCCTTGCAACGCGTTCAGAAATCGGATGACGGAGTCCCTGGCCACCGGGTTGTTGGGGAAATTCACCCATATCGATACCGCATCGAAGAGACGGATCACCGAGATGTACAGGTGCGCCGGATCCCTTGGATCGCAGTAGATTTTGAGATTCGCGTTCTTCATGTGGGAGGAGACGGTGGCAGAGAACGGCGGCAGGCCGGCATCCATGTAGTTGACCATGGTGCAATTCGGCCCCCACGGTCTGAGCCAGGGCGCCAACTTCAGCACGTCGTTGAACGACACATTCGCGAGATCCAGATTCGAGTCGAAGGATGCCTGCGCGGCACGCGCGGTCTCTGCAAACGATGTCGGGTCGACGGGGACGGTGAACGGGACCACGCCGGTGAACCAGCCCATGGTCGAGAATTCCGCCAGGGTTCTGCGTTTGTCGATGGGTGCGAGGCCGTAATACGTTGTCGCACCAGTTAGCTCGTATTGCGCGAGAGCAACGCAGGCGAACAACCCCCCGCTGATGCGCGCGGCCGCCCGGATGCAGAGTGATTCGAAAGCCGCGGTCTGTTCCTGGTCCATCAGCCGTTCGACCATGAGGTCACCACCGGAGGACACCGACAAGTCACCGAGGGGAAGCGGGAAGTCCGGGAGCGTTCCGCCATTCCGTTCGGCGAATTCGATCCATTTCCGCACCTCGGGGGAAGCGGACGTCAGGCCGGCCAGGTGTTGCTTCTCGCGCACGCAGAAGTCGTCGTGGCTGGCGGGCGGGGGGGAGGCGACGAGCGCGCCGCCGGTGATCAGGACCCGGTAGTTCATCAAGATTTCCGTGTACAGCCCCGAGATGATCGTCGGATCGCAGTGCACGTGGTCGACGATCGCAAAGAAGCTGAAGTGGTCCGCGCGCTGGATGATGCCGAACCTGAAGCAGTCCCATTGCACCGGGTCCGGGGTGGACAGCACGAACTGGCGCCACTCGTTGGGTGTCATCGCGTCATGCCGGATCGGAACGAACTCGATATCGGCGGGATCTTGGATGGTGTGGCGCACAATGCGTTCCGCGTCTTCGTACGCGAACCAACTGTGATACGTCTTGTGCCGGCGCAGGTGTGCATTGATGACGTAATTCATCGCGCGGACGTCGCACCGGCCCGGTTCGTCGCCGCACCCGATGACCAGCCGGGCATAGTCTAGGCCCCGGGCGGCGTATCGCGAAAAGCCGCGCAGGTGCGCCTCCTGCATGGCGCTCAGCGGCACATCGCTTGCCGGCGCGTGCCGGGCTTTCTCGAGGGAGGCCGGAGCTGCTTGCCAGGACACGATTCTGCCCGCCTCCGGCATCCAGTCATGAACGGTTCCCACGAACAGCCCGCGCGCCGGCCCTGCACCTACGAACACCCTGCCCCCTTCGGCACGTTTGCTCCGGCGTCGAGATCGGCGGTGGCGGAGAGAGTCTCACACAGCAGCCCGGCCAAACCGCGGATCGTGGTGATGTCGTTGGTGGTGACGCGGACCCCTGTTTCCGCCTCGATACGGGTCCGTAGCTCCAGGTTGCCCATTGAGTCGAGGCCATACTCGGACAGTGGGTGATCCGGGTCTATGGTTCGCCTGAGAATCAGGCTGACCGCGTCGGAAACCATGCGCCGGAGCCGGGCCGGCCAGTCCTCGCGCGGTAGCGCGTGCAACTCGGCCACCAATTCGCCTGTCCCCTTGGGGCTTTGGCTTCTGGAGCGAAATAACTCGGCGAACCTGCTGCGCTGTGCGTATGCGGCGAACCACGGTGTACCCGTCAACTTCGCATAACCGGCGTACGGCCGGTCGTGGCGCAAGAGCGCCTGAAACGCGTAGGCGCCCTCCTCGGCGGTGAAGGCCGTGTCCCGCCAGTGCGCAATCGCGGTGCCTTCGCCGTCCTGCCCGGGAGTCACCTCTTCGCCGGTCTCCGACCTGACCTCGGCGGCGCGACCGACCTCTGCCCACAATGCCCAGCCGATCGCGGTGGCTGGAAGGCCGCGGGCGCGGCGCCACCGCGCGAACGCGTCCAGCCAGCTGTTAGCCGCGGCGTACGCCGTTTGTCCGGGCGAGCCCACAAGACCCACCGCCGAGGAGAACACGCAGAACCAGTCCAGGTGGAGGTGGGCCGTCGCCTGGTGTAAGTTCCACGCCCCGAACACCTTCGGAGCCCAGTTGCGGTCGACGAGCTCGTCGCTCGTGGTGGCGAGCATCGCGTTCTCGAACACCGCGGCGGCGTGCAACACCCCCCGCAACGGCAGACCGGTGGCAGTCGCCGCCCTCACCAAACGCGTAGCCGTGCCGTCCTCGGCGATGTCGCCGCACTCCACCTCGATGTCGGTGCCCATCGCCCGGATGAGTTCGATCGTTTCCAACGCCTTGGCATCCGGCCGCGACCGGGAGCTCAGTACGATGCGGCCGCAGCCGGCCGCGGCCATCCTTTCGGCGAGGAAGAGCCCGATGCCGCCCAGGCCACCGGTAATGATGTAGGAGCCGTCGTTCCGGAAGGTCCGGGCTTGACCGGGTGGTACGACGACGTTGGTGTGACCGGTCTGCGGCACATCGAGGAGGACCCTGCCCGTGTGCTCGGCCTCGCTTTTCGCTCGGAGGGCCGCGGCGGCATCGCCGAGCGCGTGGTGGGTGATGTCCGGTGTCGGCAGCTCACCCTGTGCGACAAGGCGGTACACGGTGTCCAGCAATCCGCCCACTCGCTTTGGATGGCTCTGCGACATCAACGCCAGATCGACGTAGTGGAACGTGTGGTTCCGCCGGAATGGAAAGAGCTCCACCCTGGTATTCGCATCGACATCCCGCTTACCGATCTCCACGAATCGTCCGCCGGCGGCCAACACCTCCAGGCTGGCACGTTGCGCCGCGCCCGACAGCGAGTTGAGCACGATGTCGACACCATATCCGTCGGTGTCGCGGCGGATCTGTTCCGCGAACTCGACACCGCGGGAGTCATAGACGTGGTTGATTCCGATGTCGCGCAACAACTCCCGCCGTTGCTCGCTTCCGGCGGTGGCGAAGATTTCGGCTCCCGCGGCGCGGGCGATCGCGATCGCCGCCCGCCCCACGCCGCCCGCGGCGGAATGGATCAACACCCGTTCGCCGTTGGCGATCCTTGCCTGCTCGTGCAAGGCGTACCAGGCGATCGTGTGCGGAGTGGTCACCGCAGCCGCCCGGTCGTCGGTGAGGCCCGGCGGCAGCGTCGCGGCCAGGCGGGCGTCACAGGTGACGAACGTTGCCCAGCAACCACTTTCAGAGAACCCGCCGACGTGGTCACCCACCCGATGGGTGGAGACGTCGGGACCCACGGCGGTCACGACGCCCGCGAAGTCCGTCCCGAGGCGTGCTGCATCGCCGTTACCACCGGCCTGCCCGCCTGCTGCGACCAGAACGTCGGAGAAGTTGATGCTGGATGCGGTGACCGCGACCTCAATCTCCCCCCGCCCCGGCGGGAATCGTTCAAACGCCGCCAGTTCCAGCGTTTCCAAATCGCCGGGCGTGCGGATCCGCATGCGCATCCCGTCGTAGGGGTGATCCGCCACGCCGGTACGCCGCTCCTCAGGCCGCAGCGGCCCGGGGGCCACGCGGGCGGTGTGCCACCGACCGTTCCGCCAGGCCGTCTCGTCCTCGTCCGAAGGCCCCAACAGTTGTCTGGCCAGTTGCTCGGCGTCGGACTCCTCGTCCGTGTCGATCAGCGTTGGGCGCAGGTGCGGATATTCGGTGCCGATAGCTCGCACCAGGCCGCGCAGCCCGGCCTGCTCCAGGTTGTTCACGTCCCCCGGCACAACGGCCTGGGCATTGCGCGTCACGACATAAAGACGCGGCGGCTCTTGGTCGATCTTGGTGATATGCCTGGCAATTCGCGTGAGATGACGGACATAGTCCCCGCCACGCTGGGCGCACTCCTCATCGGGGTTGCCGTTTTTCGGCCCGGTCAGGATGACCACCCGGCGGACACTGCCGGCACCAAGGTGCGAGCCCAGGGTTTCGGAGTTGGACAAATGATCGCAGTGCTGCGGCCATGTCATGGTCGCGCAGTCGGTTCCCGCGGACTTCACCGCATCGGCCAGACTGGTCGCCATCACGTCCGCGGTGGCGGAAGTGCTGATCAGCAAGCATGATTCCCGGCCCAGGTGTTCCACGTCGGGCAGTGTTCGCTGTGTCCACTCGATCGTCAGCAGTCGTTCGTTCAGCACGCGATCGCGATGGGCACCCTCGGCGGCTCCGGTGCTGACTTGCAGTCCGTCCACGGCCAGCAGCACGGTCCCTTGTTCGTCAAGCACCTCGAGGTCGGCCTCAACGCCGGCCCCGTCGGCGGTTGACACCTTCGTGTAGCAGTACCGCGCTCCGCGGGTCTCGGCGTAGAGCCGGATACCGCGGACGCGAAGCGGTAACAGCAGCCCGGCGCTGCCCGCGACTCGGGCCGCGGGGTGCGCCGCAACCGATTGAAAGCACGCGTCAAGCAGCGCGGGGTGGACGCCGTAGGCGCTGTGTTGCGAGCGGATGGCACCGGGCAGCGCGACCTCCGCCAGCACCGTGGCGGCGCCCTTGCCCGCGCTGTGCGCCGCGGCCAGTCCGGCGAAGGCCGCGCCATACTGCAAACCGTGGTCGTCGAACTGGTTCCGCAGCTCGACCCCGTCCAGCCGGCACGAGTGGGCCGCGAGCAGGCCTGCGATGTCGTAAGCCGCCGGGCGGTCCTCCCGTCCTCCCGCCCGCAGCACCGCCGTCGCCCGCCGAATCGGCTTGCGCTGCTGAAAGCTCTGCACCACGAAATCGGCGACGCCGGGCGCGGTCATCGACGCGTCCGCGCAGACCGGAGTCTCGTCGTCCAACAGCAGCGTCGCCTCGAATGCGATGTCGCGAACCTCCGACTTCTCACCGAAGATCGTGCGAGCCGCGGCCAACGCCATCTCGCAGTACGCCGCCCCCGGGAGAACGGCCACGCGGTGGATGCGGTGGTCGCCCAGCCAGGGCTGCGCCACGGTTCCAACCTCGCCCTGCCAGACGTGGCGCTCGGGTTCCTCGGGCAGCCGCACGTGTGGCCCCATCAGCGGGTGCACCGGGACGGTCCAGGCGCCGCGTGCCCGCGAATCCTGACCGTCGCGGTTCAGCAGCAGTCGGCGGTGGCTCCACGTCGGGAGCGGAACGTCCACCAGTTGGCCCCCCGGATAGAGCGCCGAGAAGTCGACGGCCGCGCCGGCATCGTGCAGATCCGCCAGGAAGCCGCGCAGCCCGTGCGGGAGTTCCTGCTCTCGGCGCATGGCGCTGAGGGCGGCCAGCGGCATACCGAGGCTGGCCGCGGTCTGTTCGACCGCATGGGTGAGTAGCGGATGCGGCGCCAACTCCGCGAACACGCGGTGGCCGTCCTCCAACGCCGCCTGCACGGCGGCCGCGAAACGCACCATGTGGCGCAGATTGTCCGACCAATACCAGGCGTCACACACGGGCTGCTCGCGCGGGTCGAATGCGGTCGCGGAGTAGAAGGGTACGTCGGGTGTCCTGGGGTCGACCTCTGCGAGGGCGTCGGACAGCTCGTCGAGGATCGGATCCACCTGCGGGGAGTGCGATGCCACGTCGACGGCGATCTCGCGCGCAGGCACGTCGCGTTGCTCCCACGCGGTGACCAGGTCGCGCACGGCCTGCGCGGCGCCGCCGACCACCGTCGACTGCGGTGAGGCCACCACCGCCAGCACGACGTCGTCGACACCCCGGGCCATGAGTTCCAAAAGGACCTGCTCGGCCGGCAGTTCCACCGACGCCATTGCGCCGGAGCCGGCGATTGTCGACATCAGCCGGGAGCGGCGGCAGATCACGCGGACGCCGTCCTCCAGCGACAACGCCCCGGCCACGACCGCGGCCGCGGCCTCGCCCATCGAGTGGCCGATCACGGCGCCCGGCCGCACCCCGTAGCCCCTCATCGTGGCCGCCAGCGCGACCTGCATGGCGAACAACGCCGGCTGGATCCGGTCGATCCCGGTCACCGTGGCGGGCGTCGAAATCGCCTGGGTGACTGAGAAACCCGATTCCCGGGCGATCAGCGGCTCCACTGTCGCGACCGTCGCGGCGAACACCGGTTCGGTAGTGAGCAACTCCGCGCCCATCGCCGCCCACTGCGAGCCCTGGCCGGAGAACAACCAGACCGGTCCTCGGTCGTCCTGCCCGACCGCCGGCTGGTAGGGGAAGTCGCCGGCGGCGACCCTCCGCAGCCCCGTGGTCAGCTCGTCGAGCGTGCCGGCGATGACCGCGGTGCGCACCGTCCGGTGCGCCCTCCGCCGGGCGAGCGTGTATGCCAGGTCCGATGCGGCGAGCCCGGGAGCGTGTTTTTCGACCCAGTCCGCGAGCCGTCCGGCGGTGCGGCGCAGCCCGTCTGCCGACGTGGCGGACAGCGGGAAGAGCAGCGGGCCATCGATCGCCGGGGGAGTCGGCGGGGCGCCCGATGTGACCGGTGCTTGCTCCACGATCGCGTGCACATTGGTCCCCGAGAACCCGTACGACGACACCGCCGCCCGGCGCGGTCCGTGCTGGCTGGGCCACGGTGTATTAGCCTGCGGCACAAAGAGATTGGTCTTGATACGGGACAGTTCGTCGGGTAATTGGGTGAAGTGCAGGTTGCGCGGGACCACCCCGTGTTGCAGCGCGAGAACGGCTTTCATCAGGCCGAGGGCTCCGGCGGCCGACTGGGTGTGCCCGAAGTTGGTCTTGATGGATGCGAGCGCGCACGGCCCGTCCGCGCCGTACACCTCCGCCAGGCTGGCGTATTCGACGGGGTCACCCACCGGCGTTCCGGGACCGTGTGCTTCCACCATGCCGACGGTGCGGGCGTCCACGTCCGCCGCGGCCAGGGCGGCCCGATAGGCCTCGACCTGTGCGGCCCGTGACGGCGTCACGATGTTCACCGTGTGGCCATCCTGGTTTGCCGCGGTGCCGCGGAGCACAGCCAAAATTCGGTCGCCCGCGCGCAAGGCATCCGCCAACCGTTTGAGCAACAAGACGACGCAGCCCTCGCCGGCCACGAACCCGTCGGCGCCGACGTCGAAGGCGCGGCAGCGTCCCGTGGCAGACAGCATTCCGATGGCGGAACCCGAGCAGGACTTACGCGGTTCGAACGACACCGAGGCGCCGCCCGCCAATGCGAGCTCGCTTTCGCCGTCATGCAGGCTGCGGCACGCCATATGCACCGCCGCAAGCCCCGACGAGCAGGCGGTATCCACCGTCATCGCCGGACCGCGTAGCCCCATCGTGTAGGCAACGCGTCCGGAGCCCATGGCGAAGCTATTGCCCAGGTAGCCGTACGGGCCCTCCAGGGCGTTGGCGTCCGCGTGCACCAATTGGTAGTCGTCGTGCATCAGTCCCATGAAGACGCCGGTGCGGGAACCGGCCAGCGTCTCTCGGGTCAGGCCGCCGTGCTCCATGGCCTCCCACGAGGTTTCCAGCAGCAGGCGGTGCTGCGGGTCCATCGCGGTCGCCTCGTTGTCGGTGATGCCGAAGAACTCCGGGTCGAAGCCGGCGACGTCGTCCAGAAACGCGCCCCATTTGCAGACGGACCGACCGGGCACACCGGGCTGGGGATCGTAGAACTCGTCGGCGTCCCACCGCTCGGGTGGAATTTCGGTGACCAGGTCATCGCCGCGGAGCAAGGCCTCCCACAACTGTTCTGGAGAATCGATGCCTCCGGGCAGGCGGCAAGCCATGCCGATGACCGCGACGGGAGTGGCTACCGGGTGCGAAGACATAGCCCGCCCCGCACACGCGCCCTTGATATTGGCCCGAACAAAGCCGTTTCCTCCTCACAGCAAAGGCGGAGTCGCGCTGTCGGCTGCCTATCGCGCGATAGCAACTGTCGGGTTGTGGGGCTGCCTACTGCGACGTCGATATCGAGGGTGTGTGGTTTGGCGGTGGGCTTTCTCGCAGGTCAACCGCTTTCGCTGCGGCTGCGACTTATTCGGCACGCGATCAGTGCTTACACACTAGCGGGATAGCTATCGATCCGGGACGCAAAACCCGCGCCAAATTCGGGCGGGTCGCGAGTTACGCCAACCGTTTCCGTTGGCTGTTCCTGGCGGCGTGGACGCACGTCGGCGCGCCCACGATTTGTGGAGCCTAGGGGAATCGAACCCCTGACACCCGCCTTGCAAAGGCGGTGCTCTACCAACTGAGCTAAGGCCCCTCGCCGGGCTCGGGTGGTGGCTGACCCGTGGTGTCGTCCACCGCCACGTGCCAGATCTCGACCCCGCGTCGGGACCACGCCACCGCCGCCACCACAGCGATCAGTGTGATTGGCAGGGCAAGTCTTACGCAACGTCTTGATGGGCACATGGTTGTGGGCCTAGGAGGACTCGAACCTCCGACCTCTTCGTTATCAGCGAAGCGCTCTAACCGCCTGAGCTATAGGCCCGTACACGCGTACGGCCGAGCGACGAGATTACCGCAATTGCCGCCCGACCCCCAAAAACGCTAGTCGCGGTCGGCCAACGTCACCTCGATGCCGCCGATCAGATCGGTGGTCAGGTTGTAGACGAACGCGGCGATGGTGGCCATCGCCGTCAACAACACGATGTTGACCAGGCCGATCAACACGGCCCCGCCGAAGATGGTGCCGCTGGAGACCAGTTCGCCGCTGCTGCCGCTGGTGTTGTTCAGCAGGTCGCCGACGTTGCTGTTCAGCTTCGACCACACGCCCATGCCGCCGAGGACGAGATACAGGAACGCCACGGCGATCATCCAGACGAAGAACAACGCGACCGAGAGCAACAGCGAGACCTTCAGCGTGCTCCACGGATCGATCCGGCGGATCTGCATGCTGGCCCGCACGGGCCCGCGCGGTCGCCGCGACACCTGGGTGCGGCTCTCGCGGGTCTCGCGGCCCTCCCGGTTTTCCGTGGCCGACGACCGGCCGGATCCCGCCTGGGTCGACGGCTCCGGCGCGCGGTCGGGTGACGCTTTGCGCTGGGGGCCCCGCGGAATCGGGCCGGACAGGTCGGGCAACTCGCTGGCGTAAGCCTCCGCCGGCGGCCCGTCGCCACGCCCCTGCGGGGCGTCGTTGTCGTGCGGCGGGTTTTTGCCCTGCGCGGGTGCGCCGGGGGCCGCGGTGCCGGAGATGAACCGGTTGAGCCGCGCCTCGACACCACTGGGCGGGCCGGACTGGCGCGCCTCGGTGGGCGGCTCGGTCTGCCGTTGCGGCGCCTGCGGGGGCCGGGGACCGCCACGCTGCCACGGCGGTGAGTCCCCGGCGTCGGGAGCGCGGCCGGCCGGTGCGGGCGGCGTCGCGCGGTGGGCGCCGGCACGCTCGGCCGAGCCATCCCCATTAAGGCCATCGCCCTGTTTGGGGGCGCCCGGCTCGTTCGGTGAGGTCACCCCGACTCCTTAGCTCTCCTGCCACGGCCGCGGGGGCGTCGCATTTTGTCCGGTCGGGCCGAGTCTAATTGCCCGGCCGTTCGTCGGACCGCGCGGATTGTCAACGACTAGCCGTCTGCGTCCGCGGCGCCTTCCGCTTCGTCGACGACTTCGTCCGCGTTCTCCTCGGCGTTGCGCGCGATGGCCAGCAGCGTGTTGTCCTCGCCCAGGTTCATCAGGCGAACACCCTTGGTCTGCCGTCCCGCCTTACGGACCTGCCTCGCCGCCGTGCGGATTACCCCGCCGCCGGAGGTGATGGCGTAGAGCTCGCTGTCTTCGTCGACGATCAGCGCGCCCACCAGCTTGCCGCGCCGCCTGTCGTACATCACCGTCAGCACGCCCTTGCCG
This sequence comes from Mycobacterium sp. E3305, assembly GCF_001666785.1. Lineage (NCBI taxonomy): Bacteria > Bacillati > Actinomycetota > Actinomycetes > Mycobacteriales > Mycobacteriaceae > Mycobacterium > Mycobacterium sp. E3305. The sequence goes on from NZ_LZJA01000188.1 coordinate 56,871, forward strand.
CCGCGGCCCTGCACCGGATACTCCTCGATCGCGGTGCGCTTGGCGTAGCCGCCGGACGTCGCCACCAATAGGTACGTGCCCTCGCGAACCACGTTGAGCGACAACAGGTAATCGTCGGTGTTGAACCGCATGCCCTGGACGCCGGAGGTGGCGCGGCCCATCGGGCGCAGCGCCTCGTCGGTCGCCGAGAACCGGATGGATTGGCCGTTGGCCGATACCAGCAGCAGGTCCTCGTCCGACGAGCACAGCACCGCGCCGACGAGCTCGTCGTTGTCGCGCAGGTTGATCGCGACGATTCCACCCGATCGGTTCGAGTCGAAGTCGGTCAGCTTGGTCTTCTTGACCAGGCCGTTGCGCGTGGCCAGCACCAGGTACGGGGCGTCCTCGTAACTTCGGATCTGGATGACCTGGGCGATGCGCTCCTCGGGCTGGAAGGCCAGCAGGTTCGCCACGTGCTGACCGCGCGCCGTCCTGGACGCCTCGGGCAGTTCGTACGCCTTGGCGCGATAGACCCGGCCCTGCGTGGTGAAAAACAGGATCCAGTCGTGCGTCGAGCTGACGAAGAAGTGCTTGACGATGTCGTCCTGCTTGAGACCGGCGCCCTGCACGCCCTTGCCGCCGCGCTTCTGGCTGCGGTAGAGGTCGGACTTGGTTCGCTTGGCATAACCGGTCTCGGTGATGGTGACGACGACCTCTTCGCGGGCGATCAGGTCCTCATCGTTGACGTCACCGTCGGCCGCGATGATGCGGGTCCGCCGATCGTCGCCGTGCTTGTCGACGATCTCGGCGAGCTCGTCGTGAACGATCCCGCGCTGCCGTTCCGGCTTGGCCAGGATGTCTTCCAGGTCGGCGATCTCGGCCTCGATCTTGGCCAGGTCGTCGATGATGCGCTGGCGCTCCAGAGCGGCCAGGCGGCGCAACTGCATGTCGAGGATGGCCTGGGCCTGGATCTCATCGATGTCGAGCAGCTCGATAAGTCCGGCCCGGGCGATGTCGACGGTTTCCGACGCCCGGATCAGCGCGATGACCTCGTCCAGCGCGTCGAGCGCCTTGACCAGACCGCGCAGGATGTGGGCGCGTTCGTTGGCCTTGCGCAGCCGATAGGTGGTGCGCCGGACGATGACGTCGAGTTGGTGCGCGACGTAGTAGCGGATCATCTGGTCCAGCCGCAACGTGCGCGGCACCCCGTCGACGATCGACAACATGTTGGCGCCGAAGCTGGTTTGCAGCTGGGTGTGCTTGTAGAGGTTGTTCAGCACCACCTTGGCCACCGCGTCGCGCTTGATCTCGACGACGATGCGCAGGCCGACCCGATCGCTGGACTGGTCCTCGATGTTGGCGATTCCGGTAAGCCTGCCGTCGCGGACCTGCTCTGCGATCGACGTGATGAAGTTGTCGTGGTTTACCTGATAGGGCAACTCGGTGATGACGATCGAGGTGCGGCCCCGCGAATCTTCTTCTATCTCAACGACTCCGCGCATCCGGATCGATCCCCGACCGGTGGTGTAGGCATCGTGGATGCCCTGCGACCCGACGATCAGACCGTGGGTGGGGAAGTCCGGGCCCTTGACCCGCTCGCAGACTGCGGCCAGGGTGGCTTCTTCGTCGGCCTCGTGGTTGTCCAGGCACCAGTAGACGGCCTCGGCCAGCTCGCGCAAGTTGTGTGGCGGGATGTTGGTCGCCATCCCGACCGCGATGCCGCCGGAGCCGTTGGCCAGCAGGTTGGGGAACCGGCTGGGCAGCACGGTCGGCTCCTGCACCCGGCCGTCGTAGTTCGGGATGAAATCGACTGTCTCCTCGTCGATTTCACGCAGCATCTCCATGGCAAGCGGGGTTAGCCGCGCCTCGGTGTAGCGCATCGCGGCCGGTGGATCGTTGCCCGGAGAGCCGAAGTTACCCTGACCGTCGACCAGTGGGTACCGCAGCGACCACGGCTGCGCCATCCGCACCAGGGTGTCGTAGATCGACGCGTCGCCGTGGGGGTGGTAGTTGCCCATCGTCTCGGCGACCGAGCGCGCCGACTTGGCGTGACTGCGGTCCGGGCGGAAGCCCGAGTCGTACATCGCGTAAAGCACGCGGCGGTGTACCGGCTTGAGCCCGTCACGCACCTCTGGCAGCGCGCGCCCGACGATCACGCTCATCGCGTAATCGATGTAGCTGCGCTGCATCTCCTGCTGAATGTCGACCGGTTCGATGCGGTCGCCGGCCTCGTCGCCGGGTGGCAGCGTGGTGTCAGTCATCTATTCCCCTTTGTGGGTTGGCGTGCCTGACGAGTACGTCAGACATCCAGGAAGCGAACGTCTTTGGCGTTGCGGGTTATGAAGCTGCGGCGCGCGTCGACGTCCTCGCCCATCAGGATCGAGAACAACTCGTCGGCGGCCGCGGCGTCGTCCAGGGTGACCTGGCGCAGCACCCGGACCGACGGGTCCATCGTGGTCTCCCACAATTCTTTCGCGTCCATCTCACCCAGGCCCTTGTAGCGCTGGATGCCGTCCTCTTTGTTGATCTTCTTGCCGGCTTTGAGCCCGGCCTCTAGCAGGCCGTCGCGTTCGCGATCGGAGTAGGCGAACTCCGGGTCGGTCCGCTGCCACTTCAGCTTGTACAGCGGCGGCTGCGCGAGGAAGACGTGCCCGTTTTCGATCAGCGGCCGCATGAAGCGGAACAGCAACGTCAGCAGCAGGGTCGAGATGTGCTGGCCGTCGACGTCCGCGTCGGCCATCAACACGATCTTGTGGTAGCGCAACTTGCTGATGTCGAATTCGTCGTGGATGCCGGTGCCGAGCGCGGTGATGATCGCCTGGACCTCCGTGTTCTTCAGCACCCGGTCGATGCGCGCCTTTTCGACGTTGATGATCTTGCCTCGCAACGGCAGGATCGCCTGGAACATCGAGTCGCGGCCACTCTTCGCCGAGCCGCCCGCCGAATCGCCCTCCACCACATATAGTTCGGATTTCCGCGGGTCGGTAGAGCGGCAGTCCGCGAGCTTCCCGGGCAGCCCCCCGAGGTCGGTGGCGCTCTTGCGGCGCACCAGCTCGCGCGCCTTGCGGGCCGCGATCCGCGCTTGTGCCGACGAAACCGCCTTGTTCACAACGGTTTTCGCCTCAGAGGGGTTGGCCTCGAACCAGTGCGTCAACTGTTCGTTGCACACCCTCTGCACGAACGATTTGACCTCGGTGTTACCCAGTTTGGTCTTGGTCTGGCCCTCGAACTGGGGCTCAGCGACCTTGACCGAGATGACCGCCGCCAGGCCTTCCCGGATGTCGTCGCCGGTGAGGTTGGCATCCTTCTCCTTGAGCAACTTCTTGTCTTTGGCGTACTTGTTCACCACCGAGGTCAGGGCGCTGCGGAAGCCCTCTTCATGGGTGCCGCCCTCATGGGTGTTGATGGTGTTGGCGAAGGTGTGGACCGACTCCGAGTAGCCGCCGTTCCATTGCATGGCGATTTCGACCTCGTGACCGGTGCCTTTTCCGTCGAAGTCGATGACGCTCTGCTGGATCGGGCTCTTGGTGCGGTTGATGTGCTTGACGAAGTCGACCAGGCCGCCGGGGTAGTGGAACGTGCGGTGCTTGACCTTGTGCGGCGCAGCGTTTTCCGCCGCCTTCTCCTCCGCGGACTTGGGCGCTTCGGCGGTGTCGCTGACCACTTCGTCGACGACCTCGTCCTGCTCGACTCGTTCGTCGGTGAGGTTGATCGTGAGGCCCTTGTTCAGAAACGCCATCTCCTGCAGGCGGCGTGCGACGGTCTCGAAGTCGTACTCCAGCGTTTCGAAGATCTCAGGGTCGGCCCAGAACCTGATCGTGGTTCCGGTCTTCTTGGTCGCCTCACCCTGCTTGAGGGTGCCGGGCACGGCACGGTCGTAATACTGGAACCATTCGTGGCCGTCGCGTTTGATGTTGACTTCCAGCCGGGTGGACAGCGCGTTGACCACCGACACGCCGACGCCGTGCAACCCACCACTAACCGTGTAGCCGCTGTTTTCGCCACCGAACTTGCCGCCGGCGTGCAGCTGCGTCATCACCACGTCGACGGTGGGGGCGCCGGTCGCGTGCATGGCCACCGGGATGCCGCGCCCGTCGTCGGCCACCTCCACGCTGCCGTCGTCGAGGAGCCGCACATCGACCCGGGTGGCGTAACCGGCCATCGCCTCGTCCACCGAGTTGTCGACCACCTCCCAAATGAGGTGGTGCAGACCGCGCTCACCGGTGGACCCGATGTACATGCCGGGGCGTTTGCGGACGGCCTCCAGGCCCTCGAGCACGGTGATCGCTGACGCGCCGTATTCGTCTTGCGCCTTCTTCTTCTGGGCAGCCACGGTCGGAATGCTCTCCTTGGGGTTTCATGCGGGCGGTTCCAGTCACCGCATCAGCCGCATGCAGCCAGTCTACCGTGATGAGCCGCCCGCACCGATTCTCTGGGCGCGTTTCCACCCAGCTAACTGCGCCGTGCGGGCGATTTCTCTGTTGACGCCGCGTCCCGACGTGCGTCAACCCGCTTCACGTCGTCCTGGCGGCTTTCAGCGGCCTGTTGATGAAACCGTGTCTGGGGATGGTTCGTCGCCGGTCGCGCCGTTAACCGTAGGTGTCGCGCGGGCCCCTTCCGGCGATGTGGCGCGGCCCCTTGCGCCACGACGGCGCCACGGGCCCGGTGATTTTCAACTGCGTGACCACACCGTTGCCCACGGCCGCGGCGATCTTGGCCAACAGTTGCGACTGAATCATCCGCAATTGCGTGGCCCACGCGGTCGATTCGGCGGCCACGCTGAGGACCCCGTCGCTCAACGCCGTCGGCGTCGCGTGGTCGGCGATCTGCTGACCGACCACGGACGCCCAGTTTCCGAGCACGGTTCCTTCGGCCACCTGCGCCGACCACCCGCGCTTCTTGGCCAAGTCCCGGGCGAGACGGCCGAGGGGCTGGGGATCGCGGGCGTCCGGGCCGGGCCCCGACCAGCTTCGGCGATGCCCCGCGACGCGGCGGCTCGGCGCCGGGGTCGCGCGGCCGCGTCCGGCATCCTTGCCTTGCGCGCGGGCCGCGGCGCGGGCTTCCTCGAGCGTGCGCCGAACCAAGTCGATGCCGCGCAGCAGGCCCGGGTCGGCCGGCGTCGATTCTTGTTCGTCGCCGCTGCCCGTCATGACCTCACCACCGAGACCCGACCGAGGTCGTCGTCGCGCAAATCAATCGGTATCTGCCTGGCGGCCCAGTCCGCCGGAATGTCCTCGACCACCGCGGCGGTGACCAACACCTGCTCCGCGGATTCCGCCACCGTCGCCAACGCCCTACGGCGGGCCGCATCGAGTTCGGCGAATACGTCATCGAGTAAGAGCACCGGTTCGCTGCCGTCGGCGCGCAACAACTCGTAGGAGGCCAGCCGCAGCGCCACCGCGAAGGACCATGATTCCCCATGGCTGGCAAAGCCTTTGGCGGGTTGGTCACCGAGCCAGAGGTCGAGATCGTCGCGATGGGGGCCCACCAGAGACATGCCCCGCTCCAATTCCGCGGCACGGCGCTCGGCCAGCGCCGCCAACAAGGCGGTTTCCAGGAAATCGCGATCGGTTCCCGCCGCTTCCGCTGTGGCGTGCGGCCCGAGGCTGGTTCGGTAGGCGATCGAGGCAGGCCGCGAGGCCGGCGCGAGCAGTTGATAGGCCTTCTCCACTTCGGGTGCCAACTCGTTCACCAGGTCGATCCGTGCGGCCATCAACTCGGCGCCGTGTTCCGCCAACCGGCTGTCCCACACGTCGAGGGTGTCCAGGGCACTGCGGTCAGCCCGGTGCCGGATTCCGGCCGCGGATTTCAACAGCGCCGTACGCTGGCGCAGCACCTTCTCGTAGTCCGACCGCACCGCGGCGACCGCCGGCCGCCGCAACGTCGCCAAATCATCGAGGTAGCGTCGCCGCTCCGACGGATCCCCCCGGACCAGGGCGAGGTCTTCGGGAGCAAAAAGCACGGCGCGCAAGACGCCGATCACCTCCCGCGTGCTGCGCACGGGCGAACGATTGAGCCGCGCCTTATTAGCCCGCCCCGCCGCGATCTCCAGGTCGATCGCGCATTCTCGGCCCTCGTTGACGACGATCGTCGACACCACAGCCCGTTCGGCGCCCGCCCTGATCAGGGGGGTATCGGTGCCAACCCGATGCGACCCCAACGTGGTCGAAAACCACAGCGCCTCAATGAGATTCGTCTTGCCGAACCCGTTGGAACCGACAAACACCGTCCGGCCCGGCTCCAATTCGAGGTCGGCGTGCGCCCAGGACCGGAAATCGCGCAGTCCCAAATGCCGGACGTACACCTATCCGGGCAACCGAACTGGCATCAGCAGGTAGACGTAATCCGTCGGCAATGCCGCGAAGGGTCCACTGCCGGTGGGTGAACTGTCGTCACCCGACGCCGGACGCAGCAGCGCCGGCTTCCCGGGGGTGGTGAAACCGAATGACACCCGTTCGGAATGGACCGCGGCCAGCCCGTCGGTGAGGTAGGTCGGGTTGAACGCGATCGTCAACGGCTCGCCCACGAAGTCAACGGCGAGGTCCTCTTCGGCGCGGCCCACGTCGTCGGCGCCCGCGGACAACCGCAGCGAGCCTTCGGAGAATTCCATCCGCACCTGGGCACCCCGGTCCGCGACCAACGCCACCAGCTTGATCGCCTCGGTCAGTTCGGCGACGTTGATGGTCGCCACCGCCGTGTGCTCGGCGGGCAACAGTTGACGGAACTTCGGGAACTCCGCATCCAACAGCCGCGTCGTGCTCCGCTTGCCGTTGCCGCTGATGCCGAGCAACCCGTCCTTGCCAACGCCGCTGCCGGCCCCCAAGGACAACCGAACCTCGGAACCGTCGGCACCCGCCCGGGCGGCCTCGGCCAAAGTCTTCGCCGGCACCAGCACCGCGGCTTCGATATCGGGCGACGACGCCGACCAAGTCAGCTCGCGCACCGCCAGCCGGAACCTGTCGGTGGCGGCCAAAACCACCGTGTTGCCCGAGATCTCGACCCGGATTCCGGTCAACATCGGCAACGTGTCATCACGGCCGGCCGCGATGGCCACCTGGCTGATGGCCTCCGCGAAGAGATCCGCGGCCAATGCGCCGGTCTCTTCCGGCAAGCCCGGCAGCGTCGGGTAATCCTCGACCGCCATCGTCGGCAGCGAGAATCGGGCACTTCCGCAGTTCAACGCGACGCGGTTGCCGTCGACGTAGAAGTCGACCGGCTTGTTCGGCAGCGCGCGGGTGATGTCCGATAACAACCTTCCGGAAACCAAAACACTTCCGGGAGAAGCTATTTCGGCTGCCACCTGCGCTTCGGCGGAAACTTCGTAGTCGAATCCGGAGATCGTCAGGCCCGCATCGGTCCCGGATAACAACACTCCAGAGAGCACCGGCACCGCCGGCCGGGTCGGCAGGTTCTTCGCCACCCACGACACCGCGTCGGCGAAGGACTCCCGCACCAAACGAAACTTCAAGTCGCTGAGGCCAGCTCTTGTCGTCGCCGCGTCCATAGCGTCCCTTCACCTACCGAGAGTTTTAAAGTCCAGTGGCTAGCCGTCTCCGCTAGCACGGGGCTCCGCGACGAACGCCACTGACACGTCGTGCCAACGACGACCGCAACGGCAGTCGAAGAACAACCGTAGATCGTCCGAGGCCATCTTGAAAGCTAATCGGGAACCCTGACAAGCGTGGTTACCGGCGCATCCGTTCGGGGTGTTCGACCAAGCGTCCCCAACGCTGTATTTCAAAGAAGAAACTACGAAGAGATCTCAGTACTAGTAATAAGGCCTGTGCATCCTGGGGACAGCCGGGGTTCGACGCAGCTAGGACGGGCATGGGGCTGTGGATGACGGGGTGCATAACTGTGAGTCCGGTGTTGGGCCATTGGGGAGCGAGGGCGGTTGTGCACGCGGCGTCCCGTAGTACACGGGTGTTTGGTTGGTTGTGCACAGTCCTGCGCACAAGGCCCGGGTGTGGCGGGTGTGACAGGCGGGTGGGAAGTTTTTTGGAAAAAATGTGCCGGCGGGCGGTCGGGGCGGCCCGGAGTCAGCGCTTGGAGCGCTGGCGGATACGGGTGGTGAGCTCTTTGACGTGATCGAAGACCTCACGACGCTCGGCCATTTCGGACAGGATCTTGCGCTGCGCGTACATCACCGTGGTGTGATCGCGCCCGAATGCCTGTCCGATCTTGGGCAGCGACAGGTCGGTGAGCTCGCGGCAGAGATACATCGCGATCTGGCGTGACTGCGCCAGGGCGCGCGTCTTGCCGGGCCCGCGGAGTTCTTCCACTGTGGTGTCGAAGTACTCAGCGGTGGCAGCCATGATGGTCGCCGCGCTGATCTGCATCGTGCTGGCGTCGGCGATGAGGTCACGCAGCACGATTTCGGCCAGCGCCTTATCGATCGGAGTCTTGTTCAACGAGGCGAACGCGGTGACCCGAATCAGGGCGCCCTCGAGTTCGCGGATGTTGCGTTCGATGCTGCTGGCAATGAGTTCGAGGACATCGTCGGGAACCGCAAGTCGCTCCATTTGTGCTTTCTTGCGCAAGATGGCGATGCGGGTCTCGAGTTCGGGTGGCTGGACGTCGGTGATCAGGCCCCACTCGAACCGCGTCCGGAGGCGGTCTTCGAGGGTGGCGAGCTGCTTGGGCGGCCGGTCGGAGGAGATGACGATCTGCTTGTTGGCGTTGTGCAGCGTGTTGAAGGTATGGAAGAACTCCTCTTGAATACCTTCCTTGCCCTCGATGAACTGGATGTCATCGACGAGCAGCACGTCGACGTCGCGGTAGCTGCGCTTGAAGGCGACCTTGCGGTCGTCGCGAAGCGAGTTGATGAAGTCGTTGGTGAACTCCTCGGTGGATACGTATTTCACTCGCATCCCCGGGAAGAGTCGCTGCGCGTAGTTGCCCGCGGCATGCAACAGGTGGGTCTTGCCCAGGCCGGACTCACCCCAGATGAACAACGGGTTGTAGGCGCGCGCCGGCGCTTCGGCGATCGCCAGGGCCGCCGCATGCGCGAAGCGATTCGAAGCTCCGATGACGAACGTGTCGAACGTGTAGCGCCGGTTCAGGCTCGTCCCGCCGGCGACGGCCGGATCTGTGGGGTGCGGCCGCTCGGTGAAATAGTTCGGCCAACTCTGCTGTGCACTGTCGCTGACTTCGCCGTTTTCGTCGGGCTCATCGATTTCGATGGGGTCGTCGTCCGGCAGCGGTGCTTCGGATTGGGCGAACGGTTCGGCGTGCGGGATCAGGGAGTCGTCGATGTCGTCGTCGGGCGGTGCGATGCGGACCCCGAGCTGGATCTGTTGCCCGAGGCGACGGCTGAGGGCGTCGGTGATCGGGGCGCGGAGATGACGTTCGATTTCGTTCTGTACGAAACTGCTCGGCACCGATAAGAGGGCGAACCCCTCGACGATGGTCAGTGGCTGAACCAGATTCAGCCACGCCCGCTGTTGGGGAGTGAGGGGAGTGATGAGCGTTGTGCGGTTGGCGGCCACGCCGTCCGGGGTGGATTCCCCGTTGAGCTCCGAAACGACCGCGTTCCAGACGGTCGTGAAACCTGAACCGGGGTCATCGGTCAACGACGCATCCCCCTGGTTCTCGAGCATCCCGGGTCCAAGTACAACCGCGCTGGTGGACAAAGCAACTGTCCACATAGTTATACACAGGTGTGGACAGGATGAGCGTATGCGAGCCACAACCTACCGGCGACGGCTCGCGATCTCCGTGCTGGAAGAAAACCTTTTCAAGGCCGTCTAGGCAGCTAGTCGATCCACCATCCTCGCTTCGTTGTCGAGCGCCGTTGCAGTCTAAAACGACACTGGCAGAAGCTAACAGTTTTCCGTGCGGCTGCCAACCGTTCTGCTGCATTCCAATCGAGTTGTTTAGGGTTCGTTGGGCCTAGTTCGGCTCGTCGCGGTTCGGACCGGGGTGCGGGCCTGCCGCCGGGGTGGCGTTTTTCGGCGGGGACCGCGCGGGTTCGTTGGGGCAGGCCAGGTTTGACCAGGCGAAGCCTGGTCAGTACCCTCAAACAGTCGCCCGAAAGTCGGCGATGCGGCTGCGACCCAGGTCTGCCTGGGGACCGCGCCGGCCAGCAGCAAGATTACCTCCGACCGACCCGCAGACGAACCTTGAGCGAGACAGTCTGGCCGGCCGGATGGAAATGCGAGACACAACGAGGAGAACGTCGTGGCCAAGGGCAAGCGGACCTTCCAGCCGAACAACCGGCGCCGAGCCCGCGTGCATGGCTTCCGGTTGCGCATGCGCACCCGCGCCGGACGCTCGATTGTGTCGAGTCGGCGCCGTAAGGGGCGCCGCGCGCTATCTGCCTGATCGCAACGTCGGGTCTTTCGGCGGTGCTTCCGGCACGCAACCGCATGCGGCGGTCAACGGAGTTTGACGCGACGGTGAAGCACGGGATTCGTGCGGCGCAGCCCGACGTTGTCGTCCATCTCCGCCGGACAGACGGTGACGCGCCAACGGCCCCGCACGTCGGATTGATCGTCGGCAAGTCCGTCGGTTCGGCGGTCGACCGCCACCGGGTGTCGCGCCGGCTGCGGCATGTCGCGCGATCCGTTCTGGGTGAGCTCCGGGAATCCGACCAGGTGGTCATCCGGGCGTTGCCCGGCAGTCGGACGGCATCGTCGGCGCGGTTGGCGGAAGAGTTGCGTCGCGGATTACGCCGGGCGCTCGAAGCCGCGGGACGGGACCGGTGACGGCGCCAGCGTCGGGGCGGGGCGTCATCCGCACGGCGGGGACCGCGGCCGCCCGAGGTCTGATCTCGCTGATCCAGCTGTATCGGCACATGGTTTCGCCCTTGCGGCCGGCGACGTGTCGCTTCGTTCCGACGTGCAGCCAGTATGCGGTCGACGCGTTGACCGAATACGGCTTGATGCGGGGGAGTTGGTTGGCCGTGATCAGGCTCGCCAAGTGCGGGCCATGGCATCGGGGCGGATGGGATCCGATCCCGGAACGCCCGGAATGCGCGCACTTCGAAGACGTCAGCGCCGTGGCGGCATTCGCGCCGGCGCGAGGGGAGAGTGGAACCTTTGTTTGATTTCTTTAGCCTCGACTTCGTCTACTACCCGGTGTCGTGGATCATGTGGGTTTGGTACAAGCTCTTCGCAGCGATGCTGGGGCCGTCGAGCTTCTTCGCGTGGGCCCTGTCGGTGATGTTCCTGGTTTTCACCCTCCGCGCGTTGCTCTACAAGCCGTTCGTGCGGCAGATCCGCACCACGCGGCAGATGCAGGAACTGCAGCCGCAAATCAAGGCGCTGCAGAAGAAGTACGGCAAGGACCGCCAGCGGATGGCGCTGGAGATGCAGAAGCTGCAACGCGAGCACGGGTTCAACCCCATCCTCGGTTGTCTGCCGATGCTTGCCCAGATCCCGGTGTTCATCGGGCTCTACCACGTGCTGAGGTCGTTCAACCGAACGACCGGGGGCTTCGGCCAGCCGCACCTGTCGGTGGCCCAGAACCGGCTCACCGGAAACTACGTGTTCACGCCCACGGACGTCGGGCACTTTTTGGACGCGAACCTGTTCGGCGCCCCGATCGGCGCGTTCATGACGCAGCGGACCGGGTTGGACGCGTTCACCCACTTCAGCCGCCCGGCCGTCATCGCGGTCGGTGCGCCGGTGATGATCCTGGCCGGCATCGCGACGTACTTCAACAGCCGGGCATCGGTGGCGCGGCAAAGTCCTGAGGCCGCGGCCAATCCGCAGACCGCGATGATGAACAAGCTTGCGCTGTACGTGTTCCCGCTCGGCGTCGTCGTCGGTGGCCCGTTCCTGCCGCTCGCGATCATCTTGTACTGGTTCGCGAACAACATTTGGACATTCGGTCAGCAGCACTACGTGTTCGGCATGATCGAGAAAGAGGACGAGGCCAAGAAGCAAGAAGCGCTGGAACGTCGAGCGGCCAATGCTCCGGCACCGGGGGCCAAACCCAAGCGAAGCCCCAAGGCCGGACAGCCGGCGGGCAACGGATCACCGGCCGCCGGGGAGGGGGAGGCGGACTCCGATGGCTCTAACGGCTCCGATGGCGACGGCGCGGCGGTGAAGCCACCGGCGGATAAGCCGAATCCCAGTGGACAGAACGGCGGCGCGGCGAACCGCACCCCGCGGCCGGGCGCGCGGCCCAAGAAACGCAAACGCTGACAAGGGAGACAGAGCCACGCCGGGCCGCCTCGGGCGGGTGACCCCGATTGGCAGGAACCCATGGATGAGGGAGAGAAAGACATGACGGACGCAGACACCACCACCCAACCCGACGTCGACGCCGAGCTCGAGGAGCGGTCCGAAAACGGGGCCGAGGCGGGCGCGGACGAACCCGACGACCTGGAGGAGCGGCTGGTCGCCGAGGGGGAGATCGCCGGCGACTACTTGGAGGAGTTGCTGGACCTGCTGGACTTCGACGGAGACATCGACCTGGACGTCGAGGGCAACCGGGCGGTGGTGAGCATCGACGGCAGCGACGACTTGAACAAGTTGGTGGGCCGCGGCGGCGAGGTGCTCGACGCGCTGCAAGAGCTCACCCGATTGGCCGTGCACCAGAAGACCGGTGTCCGGAGCCGGCTGATGCTCGACATCGCCAGTTGGCGTCGGCGGCGGCGCGAGGAGTTGGCCGCGCTGGGCGACAAGGTGGCGCGGCGGGTGCTGGAATCCGGTGAACGCGAGGAGCTGTCCCCGATGACGCCGTTCGAACGCAAGATCGTTCACGACGCCGTCGCGGCGGTGCCCGGCGTGCACAGCGAGAGCGAGGGCGTGGAGCCCGCGCGGCGGGTCGTCGTTCTTCACGACTAGCGAGTTACAGCGGTGTAGTTCCGGCGCCGAGGCACCCATTGCGTCAGGCAAAGCAGAGGATGTTTCACGTGAAACATGTCGGCCCCGTCGAACCCTCGGCGGCCCCGTCCGACCCACCGCAGCCCGGCGCCGCGCCCGAGGCGGCGGAGGCGATCTTCGGCCCGCGGCTTGATCTCGCCCAGCGGTACGCGCAACTGCTGGCCGGTCCGGGAGTGGAACGAGGACTGCTCGGACCGCGCGAAGTGGACCGCGTCTGGGACCGCCATCTGCTCAACAGCGCCGCCGCCGCCGAGCTGCTGGAGGAGGGGGAGCGGGTCGTCGACATCGGCAGCGGCGCAGGGCTACCCGGGATCCCGCTCGCCCTCGCGCGGCCGGACGTCGAGATGGTGCTCCTGGAGCCGCTGCTGCGCCGAAGTGAATTTCTCGCGGAGGTCGTCGACCAACTAGGGTTGGCCGTCGAAGTGGTCCGCGGCCGTGCCGAGGAACTGTGGGTGCGCCACCAGTTCGGGGAAAGGGATGCGGCGGTGTCACGAGCGGTTGCGTCGTTGGACAAGTTGGCGAAGTGGAGCATGCCGTTGCTACGGCCCGGGGGCCGGATGCTCGCGATCAAGGGCGAGCGCGGCCGCGAGGAAGTTGAACAGTACCGGCGTGTGATGGCAGCATCGGGCGCCGTTGATGCCAGGGTGGTGACATGTGGCGCGACCTATTTGCGTCCCCCCGCAACCGTAGTTATAGCGCGACGCGGAGAGCGGCCGCGACGACAGCCGGCACGGATGGGGAAGGCGGGGAAGCGATGAGCACTCCGGGAGAATCGCCGACCGCCGCGGGCCCGTCCCCGAACGCCACGCCCGTCCAGACGCCCGCCGGGCCAGATGTCCCCGCGCCCCTCGTCCCAGGTGCCATCGAGGACTCGGCGGCCAATGTTTCACGTGAAACAGTGGCCGAGTTCGACACCCCGATCGGGGCGGCCGCGGAGCGCGCGATGCGCGTTCTGCACACCACCTACCCGCCGCTGCGCCGGCCGCGCCACCGCCGCATCCTCACCGTGGCCAATCAAAAGGGCGGAGTCGGTAAGACCACCACCGCCGTCAACCTCGCCGCCGCGCTCGCCCTGCAGGGGCTCAAGACCTTGGTCATCGACCTCGACCCGCAGGGCAACGCCAGCACGGCGCTCGGCATCACCGACAGGCAATCCGGTACGCCCTCGTCGTATGAGGTGCTCATCGGCGAGGTTTCCGTCAAGGACGCCCTGCGGCGCAGCCCCCACAATGACCGCCTGTTCTGCGTACCGGCCACCATCGACTTGGCCGGTGCCGAGATCGAACTGGTCAGCATGGTGGCGCGCGAGAACCGGTTGCGGACGGCCCTGGCCGACCTGGACGATCTCGACTTCGACTACGTCTTCGTCGACTGCCCGCCGTCGCTGGGGCTGCTCACCATCAACGCGCTCGTCGCCGCGCCCGAGGTGATGATTCCGATCCAGTGCGAGTACTACGCCCTGGAGGGCGTGTCCCAGCTGATGCGCAACATCGAGATGGTCAAGGCACACCTCAACCCGCAGCTCAACGTCAGCACCGTGGTGCTCACGATGTACGACGGCCGGACCAAGCTGGCCGACCAGGTCGCCGAAGAGGTGCGCCGTTACTTCGGAGCCAAGGTGCTGCGCACGGTGATCCCGCGCAGCGTCAAAGTCTCGGAGGCGCCGGGCTACAGCATGACCATCATCGACTACGACCCCGGATCGCGCGGGGCGATGAGCTACCTCGACGCGAGCCGCGAGCTCGCCGAACGTGATTGACCACCAGCCGTGAAGGGACGACCATGACGCAGCCGTTACGCAAGAAGGGCGGCCTCGGCCGGGGCCTCGCTTCGTTGATCCCGACGGGCCCCGCCGAGGGCGACTCGGGTCCCGCGACCCTGGGCCCGCGGATGGGGGATGCGGCGGCCGACGTGTTGATCGGGGGACCGGGACCCGACCTGGCCCCGGCGGGCGCGGTGTATCGCGAGATCGCGCCGTCCGACATCGAGCCCAACCCACGCCAGCCGCGGCAGGTGTTCGACGACGAGGCGCTCTCCGAACTGGTGCACTCCATCCGCGAGTTCGGATTGCTGCAGCCGATCGTCGTGCGTGCCGTTCCCGGCGCCAAGACGGGACCCCGCTATCAGATCGTGATGGGGGAGCGGCGCTGGCGGGCGGCCCAAGAAGCGGGGCTCGCCACCATCCCCACCATCGTGCGCGAAACGGGCGACGACAATCTGCTCCGCGACGCGCTACTCGAGAACATCCACCGGGTGCAGTTGAACCCCTTGGAAGAGGCGGCGGCATACCAACAGCTGCTCGACGAATTCGGCGTCACCCACGACGAACTCGCCTCCCGAATCGGCCGCTCGCGACCGCTGATCACCAACATGATCCGGTTGCTCAAGCTGCCGATCCCGGTGCAGCGGCGGGTGGCGGCGGGCGTGCTGTCGGCCGGCCATGCCCGCGCCCTCTTGTCGCTGGAAGCCGGGCCCGAGGCGCAAGAGGAACTGGCCAGCCGGATCGTCGCGGAGGGACTGTCAGTGCGGGCGACCGAGGAGGCGGTGACGCTGGCGAATCGGGCCGGCGCGACCACCCCCGCACCCCAGCGTCGCAAGCCGATCCAGATGCCCGGCCTCCAGGAGGTGGCCGAGCGGTTGTCGAACGCCTTCGACACGCGGGTGACGGTCAGCCTGGGCAAGCGCAAGGGCAAGATCGTCGTGGAGTTCGGGTCCGTTGACGATTTGCAGCGAATTATCGACATGATGACCGCCGCGAAAGCATGACCCGCCATACCCTGTAATTACGTCACTGTGACACCGGAGCGGTCACGGACCGGCAACGACCGGGGCTCGTCGTCGCGGCATTACGAAAGCGCATGCGTTTCAAGGATTTTCGGTAACGAAACGGGTGAGACGCTAACGCGCCGACCGTGCCTGGGCCGGGACCGGCCCCTCGCGGCCAAAGCTGGCCCGATTGCGACATCCTCTCCTATCCTGGAGGGGTTGCCGGTGCAATTGGCTGCAGTACCGCACAGGAGCCAGGAGGCTAGTGTCCGCTCGAATCACACCGTTGCGCCTCGAGGCGTTCGAGCAGCTTCCCAAGCATGCGCGCCGCTGCGTGTACTGGGAGGTCGACCCGGCGACCCTCGGTAACCAGGACCACCTCGCCGACCCCGAGTTCGAGAAGGAAGCGTGGCTGTCGATGGTCATGCTGGAGTGGGGCTCGTGCGGTCAGGTCGCGACCGCGGTCACCGACGACAGAAGCCACAGCGAACCGCCGTGCCTGGGCTATGTCTTCTACGCGCCGCCGCGGGCGGTGCCGCGCGCCCAGCGATTCCCCACCGCTCCCGTGTCCGCGGACGCGGTCCTGCTGACGTCGATGGGTATCGAGCCGGGGCAAGCCACCGACGACCTGCCGCATGGTCTCCTCGCCCGGGTGATCGATGAACTGGTCCGGCGCGGGGTGCGGGCCCTGGAAGCCTTCGGACGCACCCCGGCGGCCTCGGAGTTGCAGGATCCGCAGGCGGCAAGCCCGGACGTGCGGCCGGTGCTGGAGGCCGTTGGTGATTGCTCGGTGGACAATTGCGTGCTGGACGCCGAATTCTTGCAGGCCGCGGGTTTCGTTGTGGTCGCGCCGCATCCGTACTTTCCGCGGCTGCGACTCGAGTTGGACAAAGGCCTGGGATGGAAGGCCGAAGTCGAGGCGGCCCTGGAGCGACTGCTGGAAAACGCACAGTTGCAAGAGCCGGTCGGAGCCGGGACCGCCGCGGGAAATACGTTGCGCGGCGTCGAGATCGGCTAGGAGCCGCCGAGCCGGCTGGCCCGCTCCACCGACAGTTCGTGAGCCAGCAGTTCGGCGAAGGTGAAAGTACCGGTCGGTCGGTCGTTCTTGCCCAGCAGGTAGAGCCGCTTGACCGCGGCGAGAATTCCTTCGGCGATGGCGTCGCGCGTTTGCGTGGAGATCAGCATCGCGCGATCGTTCGGATTGGTGATGTAGCCGACGTCGACCTGTACGGTCGGCATCCGGGTCAGGCGCAGCAGATCCCACGTCCGGCCATGTGTCCGGCAATCCCGTAACCCCGTGCGGGCCACCACTTCTCGTTGGATGAAGTCCGCGAGGTTGCGCCCGATCGTGGAGACCGAGCCGTGTGAGTTCCCAAAATGAAAGGAAGCGACGCCGTTGGCCGCGGGGCTGGGCTGGTTCTCGCAGCGCAAGCTGATCATCAGGTCCGCCCCGACGTTGTTGGCCGTGGCGGCGCGTTCGGCGTCGGACGGGCTGCGGTTGACCGGTCGCGAAAGGAAGGTCTCCATGCCGATGGCGGTCATCCGTCCCTCGAGCCGGCTCGCCAAGTCCCACAACACGTCTGCTTCGCTGACCGGTCCCGACGGGCCGTGCATCAGCTCTCCGAGGTCCGTGCCGCCGCGGCCCGGATCGATGATGATCCGCTTGCCCGACAGCTTCGGCCCGGAGCGCCGGACCAGCTCTTCTTCGCGAATCGCGTGCGGGGAGCCGCCCGTGACTCGGGAGCTCAGAAAATACAAGGAACGCAACGTTTCTGGGCCACAGATGCCGTCTGCGGCCAGCCCGTACTCACGCTGATAGGACATCAAGGCGTTGTGCGTCTGCAATCCGAAGTGTCCGTCGACCAGGCCGGTGTAGAAACCGAGGTCCTGAAGCCGGGCCTGCAGCGTCGCGACGTCGTCACCGTAGAGGGGGGCACCGAACTGGTGATAGAGCGTGCGCGCGCCGAGCCGGTAGGACGCCTCCTTCAACGCGCGGTAGGTGGCCTCGCCGACGATGCCGTCGACCAGCAGGCCGCGGTGCTGCTGGAAGGCCCGCACCGCCTGGTCGAGTTCGACGTCGAAAACCTCGGCGGGCACAAGCCGGCCGGTGGTGAGTTCGTCCTCCGGGGTGTCGAGCAGCCCTAGCGTTGCCAGCGTCGCCCGGATTTCGGTCACAGCTGCGCTGCGGTCACCACAGCGCAGCGCATCGCCGTATTCACGGCGCGGACTCGACATACCAAATGCCCTCCGGGACACATTGACAGGCTCACATCTGGGCAACAGCTAACAGCAATTGTCGCAGATGGATCGCCTAATCGGGAAAACCCCAGGCTGAACGCGGGGCGTGGTGCGGCGACTTAATCCAGGATCAGCTCAGGTTGGGAACCGCGTCCGAGAGCTCGCGCAGCAGCGCCGCCTTGCCCTTGGCACCGACGATCCGCTTCACCGGTTGGCCGTCTTTGAACAGGATCATGGTCGGAATCGAGACGACCTGGAAATCACGCGCGGTTACCGGGTTGGCGTCGACGTCGAGCTTGGCGATCGTGAGCTGCTCGCCTCGCTCGCTTGCGATCTCCTCGAGAACCGGCGCGACCATCTTGCACGGCCCACACCACGTGGCCCAAAAGTCAACCAGCACAGGCTTATTGCTGGACAACACCTCGGTGGAGAACGATGCGTCAGAGACTTCGATTGTGGCCCCGGCTTTTTCGGCGTCGGTCATTGAGGTGCTCCAATCATCTCAGTACTGCCAGGAAATTCGGTTGCGTCGCTTTGGGCGGCCGAGCTCGATTCGGCGTGGTCGGCCAGCCAGCGTTCGGCGTCAATGGCCGCCGAGCAGCCGCTGCCGGCGGCGGTGATGGCCTGCCGGTAGGTGCGGTCCACCAAGTCGCCTGCCGCGAAGACGCCGTCGATCGAGGTGGCGGTCGTGTGGCCCTTGACCAATACGTACCCGTCGGGGTCGGTGTCGAGCACATCGCGGACCAACTCCGAGCGTGGGTCGTGACCGATCGCCACGAAGACGCCCGTCACGGGCAAAGTGGATTCCTCCCCAGTCACGTTGTCGCGCAACCGCAAACCGGTCACCGTCTGATCACCGTCGACGCCGAGCACGGCCTTATTGGTCAAGATGGTGATCTTGTCGTTGTCCCGGGCGCGTTCCAGCATGATGCGTGACGCGCGGAACTCGTCGCGGCGGTGCACCAGGGTGACGCTGCGCGCGAACCGGGTCAAAAAGGTGGCCTCCTCCATCGCGGAGTCGCCGCCACCGATCACCGCGATGTCTTGATCTTTGAAGAAGAACCCGTCACAGGTCGCACACGAGCTCACGCCGCGGCCCAGCAGCTCCTGCTCGCCGGGCACCCCGAGGTACCGCGCCGCCGCGCCCATGGCCAAGATGATCGCCCGCGCGCGGAAAGTCTCGCCTTCGGCGGTGGTCACCGACTTGACCGGCCCGTCCAGCGACACCGACTCGACGTCTTCCATCCGCAGATCGGCCCCGAACCGGAGCGCCTGTTCACGCATCTGGTCCATCAGCTCCGGGCCGGTGATGCCGTCACGGAATCCGGGGAAATTCTCCACCTCGGTGGTGGTCATCAACGCGCCACCAAACGACGTTCCCTCGAAGACCACCGGGGCCAGCTGCGCCCGCGCCGCATACAACGCGGCGGTGTACCCAGCGGGACCCGAACCGATGATGATCACGTCGTGCACAGTGTCGGCGGTCATAGAACCCTTTCAAGAAATCGTCCCTGGATTCGTACAAACGCCAGCGTAGGCACCGCTGTTCCCGGACGTCGGTCAACCCATCGCACCACACTAAGGGCGGGGGATCTCCGTGTTGGCCAACAGGCCGGTGTCGGCGGCGCTGCAGTTCAGTGCGACCGCGTAAACCGCCAGGCTGCGGGGAGCGTCGCCCGGCACCACCAGCACGACGCCGGGGCGAGCGTTGATCTCGACCGGCCGGGCGCCCAGCACCTGCGTGGACGCCGGGTAGCCCAGCCCGGTGAGGCAGGAGGCGCGCCGCGCCGGGTCGCCGAGCGGGCCGTAGTCCGGCGCCTGGGTAAGCAGGCCGAGAATCTCGTCCCGCGACAGCGGGATGGCCATCGGCGGCGTCGACACCGTGATGTGCTCGGCGGTCACCCCGGTGCTGGGGGCGGGCTCGGGCGCGCCGATCAGCGCCGCGGTGCCCACGCCGACCGCCGCGAGCAGGGCACCGACGCCGGCCACCCCGGCGACCACCCGCGCGGGCCCAACCCGCGGCCGGGCGGAGTGCGCGACGGGCTGGCCGGTTTCCGCCGATTCCAGCGCGGCCGAGATCCGGGCGGTCACCTCGGGAGGTACGTCGGGCGCCGGCGTGGCCCCCAACGTGGCGACGTCGCTGCGGGCCCGGTTGAGGGCGCGCAGGACTTTCTCGGCCTCTGGGTCGTCGCGAACCCGTTGACGCACGCGGGCCGCGGATTCGTCGTCGAGCAGGCCGGCCTGCAGGTCGGCGAGGAGTTCAACCGTCAGGGGCGGCTCGTCGCCATGGTCGTCGGCTTCACCCATCCGCCCCAGTGTCCGTCATGGGTCGCTTGACGGCCATGGGTGGGGCCGGGTCGGCCGCGGCGTTCAGGTAGCCGAGAAGTTCGGCGAGGCGCACGCGCGCCCGGGCGCATCGACTCTTGACGGTGCCCTCGGCGACACCCAGCAGCGCGGCGGTATCGGCCACCGAGTAGCCCTGCATGTCGACCGCCACCACCGCGGCCCGCTGCTCGACGGGCAGCCGCATCAAGGCGCGCTGCACCATCATCGCGGTCTCGACCTGGGCGGTCCGATCCGCCACCGCGTAGACGTCCTCCAGCGGGACGGTCGGGTGAGACTTGATGCGCCGCAGCCGGTCCAGGCACGCGTTGACGACGATGCGGTGCAACCAACTGCCGACGGCGGCGTCATGCCGGAACGCACCGGCGCCGCGGTGCGCCGAGAGCATGGCGTCCTGCAGCGCGTCCTCGGCGTCCTCGGCGGTACGGGTGGTGAGCCGGGCGAGGCGGTGCAGCTGGCGTTGGTGGCGCAGGAACAGTTCGCCGAAGGCGTGGCGGTCACCGGCGACATGCGCGGCCAAGAGCTCGGCATCACTGCGTTCGCGCTGGATGTCTCCCCGGGAGCCCACGGCCGGACACTAACCAATTGGTGGTGGGGCGGCACTTCACCATCGGGCGGATCTGTGAGCCGGTCAGGAAGCGGCCTGGACCGTGATCTCGAAAAAACCGGCCTGGCTCTTGCCGTTGGTGGTTCCCAAGGTGGAGATCCACACCAACAGGTTCGAGGTCGGGGACCCGGCTCGCACCGGGATCACGTTGTGGCCGGGCTTGAGTGTGAACGCGGGCGCCAGCACGGTGGTGTCGTTCAGGGACGCCGGTGACGCCGTGGACGACGAGCGGATCTCGACCTTGGTCCCGCTGCTGGGTGTGTCGATGGTGACCTGGCCGATCACCGTCGCGCTCGGAAGCTGCAGCATGAGCCCTTCACCCTGCTTGAAGTTGGGGAACGGGACGGCGTCGGTGTAGACCTCGGTGGCCCATGCGGTGGTGGGATCGCCGTCGATCGCCTGACCGGCCGTGCTCGCGTTGTCGGCGTCACCGTCGGGCGAGTAGACCGTCGCCTTGGTCGGCTTCACGACGCTGCCGGCGGCCGCCGAGCTCGGGGCCGACGCCGAGGTGGACGAGGACGGGCCGTTCAGCCCGAGCTCGTCCTTGTTCAGGCCGCCACCGACGTTGCCGAAGATCTTGCTCACCACCGACGCCAAGACCAGAAGGGCCACGATGATGACCGCAAGGCCGGCGCCCATGCCGATCAGCAGGTTGCGGCGCCGCCGCGCGAACGTTTCTTCGTCCGGGGCCACGGATTCGCGGGCGGTCGCCGGCGCGGGCGAATCATCGATCGGACCCAGCACCTCGGTCCGGTCGGCCACCGCGGTCGCCTGCTGCAACAAGTTCAAAAGTGTTGAGGCACTGCGTATCCCGCCGTCTTCCTGAACCGCCCGCACTGCGACGGCCGAAATCTGGAAGGGAATGCCGCGGTCGATGATCATCGGTTCGACGGGCTGGCCCGTCGAATTCCGTTCGGCCGGGGCGAGCCCACTACGCACGCTGGACTCGGTGAGCGGCCACCGATTGACCAGCAGGGCATACAGCGCGGCGCCGATGCCGCGGATATCGGCCTGCGGGCTCGCGTCGGGCATGGTGGCCGGGTAAGCGAGGACGACGTCGCCCTCGATGCTGACGCGGACCCGGCTCGGGTGGTCGATCGACAATGCGACGCCGGCCCGGTGGGCCGCGTCGGCGGCCGCGGCCAGCGACTGCATGGCGCGGACGGCGCCGACGGGAGACGGCGCGGTGTCGGCCACCTCCTGCAGCGAACCGCCGCGCACCCACTCGGAGACCACCAGGCCGCCGTGCCCGGTGTGGACCACGTCGAGCACCCGGGCAATGCCCGGCTTGTCGATCCGGCTCAGGCGCAGCGTGCGGGACAGGATCTCTTGCAGCACGTCGTCCGGCAACGCCCCGTCAGGGTCGACGAACGTCAGCGCCACCTGCCGGTCCAGCGCGGTGTCCAGCGCCTGCCAGAACTGCAGGGGCGGCGCTCCGCCGTGGAAGACCAGCAGCCGGTAGCGGCCACCGGCGATGCGGGCGCCGGGAACCAGGTGGACGTCGTCTCCCGACGGGTCCCCGCCGCGATCCCTGGGCGCGTCGAACGGGGCCGGACCGCGCCGCGCTTCGGGTGGCAGGTCGCCATTCGACGGGCGCGGCGCCGGTGATTCCGGCGGGCGTTCGGCGGGGATGTCGGGCTGGAAGTCGTCGGCAACCGGTCGTGGCAGCTCGGCACCCGACGCGGCACTCTCGATAGGGCGGTCGGTCACCTCCGGTCCTTTCGCTATCCGGGCTTGGGTTGCCCGCTCCGAAGGTCTGCGCCGGATCGGCTCCTGGACCGCATTTACCCCAGGCGGGGACGAATTCCTCTGCTCAGGGTACGTGACCGGGGCCCGGCGAGAATATTGGTCCTTTAGCACCGGTTTGCCGGGCACCGCCGCACGGCCGCCGAAGCGCCGCCGGACGACGTCCAGCGCCGCCTGCGCCTCCGGGACACGGGCGCCAAGCATGACCGCGGCCATGATCGGCAGCATGATCGCCGCC
>NZ_LZJA01000189.1:0-23713 GCF_001666785.1 Mycobacterium sp. E3305
CGCTGTACCCATGGCAGTCCAAACGGTATTGGAACGAAACGCAGGAAGCCGCGGAGGACCTGCACTACAACCCGGTGCATCCCCTGCTCGGGCAACCGGTGAGCGGCGCGGTGCACCCCACCTGGGAAGCGGAGTTGAGCACCGCGATGTTGCCCTTCCTCGGGGATCACCGGGTTGAGGGCAGTGTCCTGGTACCCGGGGCGGTATTCATCGAAATGGCCCTCGCGGCCGGCGAACAAACGTATGGGTCAGCTCACCACAGCGTCGAGAACCTGACGCTGAGACGGGCTCTCGTTCTTGACGACACGTGTGACCCCATACTCAGGACGACCCTCGATCAGGACACCGGCGCCCTGGAGTTCACCGCTTTCACTGCTACCGCGGGCGGGGACCTGAAGTGGACGCTGACGGCGACGGCGCAACTCAACATACTTCCGAGATCGCCCGGACGCTGCGACAGCCCCACCGGCGCGGGCGAGTCGACAACGATCGACGGCGACGAGTTCTACGCGCGTACCCGAGCCGTGGGACTGAGCTATGGCGAAGCGTTCCAGACAATCACCGGGGCGACGGCCGGAGACGGTTGGGCGACAGCCCGGATGACCATTCCGGAAGCGCTCGCCGACGAAGTCGACCGGTACCGATTTCATCCGGCCCTCATCGACGGCGCCTTCCAGACCCTGCTCGGCGCGCCGCTTTTCGGGGGCGAGGCGAACGAAAGTCCCTACCTTCCCGTGCGGATCCGGCAAAGCGCCATATACGGCTCTGCCGGCCCAAGCATGTCCGTCCACGTGCGTGTCGTGTCGGCGACCGCCGATGAGATCGAAAGCGACATCACCGTCACAGGGGCCGACGGGCGGCCGCTCGCTGTCTTCAACGGCTTCACCGTGCAGTCACTCGCCGCGTCGTCGCACATCTCGCCCGAGCGCGTGGACAGGGGACTCTACGAGGTTCAGTGGGTCGCGCATTCCGGCGTCCACGATGAACGCGAGAACTCGATCGCCGCCGAGGGCATGTCCTGGCTCGTCTTCGTCGACGCGGCGGGCGTGGGCTCAGCGCTTGCGGAACAGATGCGCCGCAGGGGCCAGCACGTTCGCCTTGTCGAACACCGACCCGTCGAAGCGCTCACCGAAATCGACGGCGGATATGCGGTGAACCCGAGACAGCCGCGTCAGCTACATCAGCTGCTCGAAACCCACCTCGCCGCAGAGGGCAACCTCGCGGGCATCGTCGACTGCTGGCCGTTGGATATGCCCGCACATCCGGATGGCGAACCGGCGCACAACGGTGTCCCGGCCGAAACGGTCGATAGCATCGGCGTTTTCACGGTCATGCACGTCGTGAAAGCCCTCGCGGAGCGGGACACCGTCCAGCCGCGCCTGTACTTGATCACCGCGAACGCGCAACCGGCGCCGGGGACCGAGACGATCGCGGTCGAACAAGCGGTCATCTGGGGACTCGGCCGCGTCGTGGGCCACCAGGAATTGGTCAAACAATGGGGCGGGCTGGTCGACATCGACGCCGCCGACGATCACGTCGCGACTGCCGCGCGCATCTGCGACCACGTTCTCGATGACGACGCCGAAGATCAGATCGCCATCCGCGGCCACACCACGTTCGTCCCGCGCCTGCGCCCGGCCAGCAGCCTCTCGAAAGCCTTCCCGACCAGACTCGCACCCGATGCCAGCTACGTCGTCACGGGCGGAGCGGGAGCCCTCGGACGCGTCGTCGCGACGTACCTTGCCGAGCGGGGCGCGCGGCATATCGCCCTGCTGAGCCGAAGCGAACTCCCGCCAAGGAGCCGCTGGCCGTTGCTGTCCCACGACCACAAGCACCGGTCAACCGTCGAAGCGATCCGGCAGATCGAGCGCCTCGGCGCGCGAGTGACGACGGCCAGCGTGGACATCACCGACGCCGACCAGGTGCGGGCGTGGCTGGGTGACCACATCCGAGACGAGGGCCGGCCGGTTCGTGGAATCGTCCACGCCGCGGGTTCAGTCCACGACCAACTGTTGGTCAACATGACCGAAGCGGATTTCACCAAGGTGATGGCGCCCAAAGTCGCGGGTACTCGCGTGTTGCACAACGCTTTCAAGGAACAGCACCTCGACTTCTTTGTGATGTTCGGGTCCGCCGGGTCGGTCATCGCCTCACCCGGTCAGGGAAACTACGCCGCCGCCAACGCATTCCTCGACGCCTTCGCGCATCATCGACGGGCCGAGGGATTGCCGGCCACCACGATCGGTTGGGGTCCGTGGTCGGTCGGCATGGTCGAAGAGCTCAAGCTCGAAAAGATCTACGCCCAGCGGGGAATCGAGCTGATCACCCCCGCGGCGGGCGCCCGGATCCTGGATCGGCTCATCAATCAGCAGGTACCCAACGTCATCGCCATCACCGCCGATTGGACGCTGGCCCGTCGCGTCGGCCTGGTCGGGCAGTTGCCGCCGATGTTCTCCGAACTGGGCGCGGCCGAAGCCTCGCCGGCCGAAGCCGAGGGCGAGACATCCGTCCTGGATTCCCTCGCGGCATGCCCGGAAGCCGACAGGCTCGACATGGTCGCCCGCCTGGTTCGACAAATCGGCTCCGCGGTCTTCGACCTCACCCCGGCCGATATCGGGCCCGACGACGCCCTCGACGACCTCGGCCTGGACTCGATGATGGCAATGGATTTCAGGGCCCGGATCCACGCGATGTTCGCCGTCGAACTGCCGGTGCTGGAACTGCTCAGGGGCGTAAGCGTCAACGAACTGGCCGTTCGCATACTTGGCCGGCTTCAACTGGGAGGCGCAGACGCATCCCCGGTCAGCGACCCGCGTCCGGAGCGCATCGCGGCCGACGAGGTCGACCGCTTGGTAGAGCAGTTCTCTCAGGACGAACTTCGGGCACTGCTGGTCGACCTCGAAACGCAGGCCGACCAACAGGACCCGGGAGGAACGCACGCGTGAACGCTCCCGGGCGGGCACGGTCGGCGCGACACGAGCAGCCGGCCGAGAAGGCCGAGCCGATCGCGGTCAAGCACGCGGAACAGCCCCGCGCGGTGCACGTTCGAGGCTTGTCGAAGGCCTACGGGCACCGGCCCGCGGTGCGCGACGTGGATCTCGACGTCGGCTACGGCGAGATCTTCGCCATCCTGGGGCCCAACGGCGCGGGAAAGTCAACGACGATCGAAATCCTGGAGGGCCATCGACAGCGAGATGCCGGAGACGTGCGGGTGTTGGGCGAAGATCCCGGAACCGCCGGCCGCTGCTGGCGCGCCAAGATCGGCATCGTGCTGCAAGAAGTCAGCGACGCGGGGATGCTGACCGTCGCGGAAACCGTTCAGATGCTGACGAAATGCTATGGGAGGGCACGGGTTCCGGGGGAGACACTCGAACTCGTCGGGCTGACCTCGGTTGCCCACGCCCGGGTGAGGACGCTGTCAGGTGGGCAGCGCCGTCGTTTGGACGTCGCCCTCGGCATCATCGGCATGCCCGAATTGCTCTTCCTGGACGAACCGACGACCGGCTTCGATCCGGATGCCCGGCGACGATTCTGGGACCTCATCAGATTACTGGCGAGCGATGGCACGACCATCCTGTTGACCACCCACTACCTGGAGGAGGCCGCCGCCCTGGCGGACCGGGTCGCAGTCCTGGCCGACGGCAGGGTGGTGGCGGTCGACTCACCGGCAAGACTGACCGAGTACGTCAGCTCCGCCGCTACGGTCCGGTGGGTGGAGGCAGGCCGCGTCCACGTGGAGGAGACGGATCGCCCGACCGACCTGATCAGGCAGCGGTCGAAGGACGGGGCTGAATTGGCTCAGCTGACGGTCTCCCGGCCGACGCTCGAAGACGCTTATCTGCGGTTGATCGGCGAGGCGTGATGGGCATCGACCAAGCGCAGGGTTCGTCACCGCAGCGCCACCGCACGCTCGAGGCGCCGCTCCCCGGTCCGCTCCGCATCGGGGTGTCGCGCATCGTGCCCGAGCTGAAAATGTTCTACCGCCGGCCGGAGCAGTTGGTCCTCACGTTTTCGATGCCTGCCGTGATCGGCATTCTGTTGGGTTCGATCTTTTCGACGAAGATGCCGCACAGCGACACCAGCACCGGTGCCGTGCTCGCTGCGAGCATCCTCGCTTACGGAATCCTGTCCACGTCCTTCATCAATCTCGGTATCAGCGTTGCCGCCGACCGGGAGAGCGGCGCGCTGAGGCGGCTGCGGGGGACTCCGACGACCGCGTCGTCGTATTTCGTCGGAAAGATCGCCCTGGTTGCCGTCGCCAGCCTGGCCGAGGCCGTCGTGCTGTTGTCGGTGGGTGTGCTGGTCTTCAAACTCCATCTACCAACCGATGCTTTTGGGTGGTTCACCCTGACGTGGGTGTTCCTGATGGGCATCATCAGCTGCTCGTTACTGGGCATTTTCGTGAGTAATTTTGCGAGCACCGCGGTTTCGGCGGCTGTCCTGACCAACGGCCCCGGGGTCGCCTTGCAGTTCGTGTCGGGCACCTATGTTCCGCTCGTCGCGTTGCCGGCGTGGATGTTGACCCTCGGCTCTGTGTTCCCGGTGAAGTGGATGGCCCAGGGTTTCCGGTCGGTGCTCTTGCCGTCGAACATGGCCGCCTTCGAACCGGCCGGCAGCTGGGAACACTGGCCGACGTTCTTCGTATTGACCGCATGGAGCGTGGGCGGGCTGATCGCCTGCCTGACGGTTTTCCGGTGGTCGGACAAAAAATAGGCCAATGGCCATACGTTGACTCCTGTACGTATGGTGCTTAGGACCCACACGACAGGAGAATCACAGTGGCAGAACGGTTGGCCGGGAAGGTCGCGCTGATCAGCGGTGGCGCGCGGGGGATGGGGGCCTCGCACGTGCGGACGCTGGTGGCCGAGGGAGCCAAGGTGGTGTTCGGTGACATCCTCGACGACGAGGGCAAGGCGGTCGCGGCCGAGGTCGGGGACGCCGCCCGCTATCTGCACCTGGACGTGACGAAACCCGAGGACTGGGACGCCGCGGTGGCCACCGCCCTGAGCGAGTTCGGCCATCTCGACGTGCTCGTCAACAACGCGGGCATCATCAACATCGGCACGTTCGAGGACTACGCGCTCTCGGAGTGGCAGCGCATCCTCGACATCAACCTGACGGGCGTCTTCCTGGGCATCCGCGCCGTGGTGAGACCCATGAAGGAAGCCGGACGGGGGTCGATCATCAACATCTCCTCCATCGAGGGGATCGCCGGCACGATCGCCTGCCACGGTTACACCGCAACAAAATTCGCCGTCCGGGGCTTGACCAAATCGGCGGCACTCGAGTTGGGGCCCAGTGGGATTCGGGTGAACTCGATCCATCCCGGGCTCATCAAGACGCCGATGACCGAGTGGGTCCCCGAAGACATCTTCCAGACCGCATTGGGCCGGATCGCCCAGCCCGAGGAGGTCTCCAGTCTGGTGGTCTACCTGGCCAGCGACGAGTCGAGCTACTCGACCGGCTCGGAGTTCGTCGTCGACGGCGGCACCACCGCCGGCCTGGGCCACAAGGACTTCTCCGCGGTGGACACCGGCGGGCAACCGGACTGGGTTACCTGACGGGAGCGAGGATTTCGGCCTCCTCGGGTGCCTTCTCTGTGCTCGGCTTGGGCCACGGCGACGGCACCGGGCGTTGCCGCACCCGTTGCGGCCACCAGAACCACTTGCCCAGCAACGCGGCGATCGACGGCGTCATCAGCGACCGGACGATCAGGGTGTCGAACAGCAGACCCAATCCGATGGTGGTACCGACCTGACCGATGACAGTCAGCTCACTGACCGCCATCGTCATCATCGTGAAGGCGAACACCAGTCCCGCCGAGGTGACGACCGAACCCGTGCCGCCCATCGACCGGATGATTCCGGTGTTCAGGCCGGCGTAGATCTCCTCCTTGAACCGCGCCACCAACAGCAGGTTGTAGTCCGCGCCCACGGCAAGCAGGATGATGACCGACATGGCGAGCACCATCCAGTGCAGCTCGATGCCGATGAGGTGCTGCCAGATCAACACCGACAGGCCGAACGACGCCCCCAGCGAGAGCAGGACGGTGCCCACGATGACGGCCGACGCCACCACGCCCCGCGTGATGAGCAGCATGATGATGAAAATCAAGCACAGGGACGAGATTCCGGCGATCAGCAAGTCATAGGTGTTGCCGTCACTGAGATCTTTGTAGATCGACGCGGTGCCCGCGAGATAGATCTTCGAGCCCTCCAGCGGCGTGCCCTTGAGCGCTTCGTAGGCGGCCTTCTTGATGGCGCCGATGTGCGAAATGCCTTCCTGCGACATCGGATCGCCGTCATGGCTGATGATGAAGCGCACTGCATGGCCGTCGGGGGAGATGAAGTTCTTCATCCCCTTCTTGAACTCGGCGTTGTTGAAGGTCTCCGGCGGCAGGTAGAACGAGTCGTCGTTCTTGGACGCGTCGAACGCTTTACCCATCGCGTTGGAGTTCTTCTGCGCCTCGTTCTGCTGATCCTGCAGACCCTTCTGGGTCGAATACATGGTCAGCATCGTCGTTTTCATGGCCTTCATGTTTTCGATCATCGAAGGCATCAGCGCCACCATCTGGGGCATCAGCGTGTCCAGATGGTCCATGATCGGCAGCAGGCTCTCGATGTCATCGGTCATGATGTCGATGCCGTCCAGGCCGTCGAAGACCGAGCGGAGCGACCAGCAGACCGGGATGTCGTAGCAGTGCCGTTCCCAGTAGAGGTAGCTGCGGATCGGCCGGAAGAAGTCCTCGAAATCGGCCATATGCTGGCGCAATTCGTTGATGTCGATGGTCATGTCGTGCATCTTCTTGACCATCTGATGCATGTCGTTGGCCATCTGCGCGGTGATGCTCGACATCTTTTCCATGCTGTCGATGGTCGTCTGCATCATGTCGGCCTGGTGCAGCATGTCGGCCATCTGATCTTCCTGGTACTTCTGGTTCATCTGCTGGGTGACGCCCTGCATGCTGATCTGGAACGGGATCGAGGTGTGCTCGATCGGCGTGCCTTGCGGCCGGGTGATGGCTTGCACGCGGCCGATTCCGGGCACCCGGAAAACCGTCTTGGCGATCTTGTCGATCACCAGGAAGTCCGCGGAGTTGCGCAGATCGTGGTCGCTTTCGATCATCAGCACTTCGGGATTCATCCGCGCCTGGGAGAAGTGCCGATCCGCGGCCGCGTAACCCTCGTTGGCGGGCAGGTCGGCCGGCAGGTAGTTGCGGTCGTTGTAGTTGGTGCGGTACCCGGGGAGGGTGAGCAAGCCGATGAGGGCGATCCCTATCGTCACCACCAGGATCGGTCCCGGCCACCGAACCACGAGCGCGCCGATCTTGCGCCACCCGCGAATGCGTTGTGTCCGTCTGGGTTCCAGCGTCCTGCGGAAGCGGGTGGCCACCGAGATCACCGCGGGCCCGAGCGTGAGCGCCGCCGCCACGACGACCACCATGCCGATGGCCAGCGGGATGCCCAGCGTCTGGAAATAGGGCAGGTTGGTGAAGTGCAGGCAGAAGGTCGCGCCGGCGATGGTCAGACCCGAGCCGAGCACCACGTGTGCGGTGCCTTTGTACATCGTGTAGTACGCGTCTTCGCGTGACTCGCCGACCGCGCGGGCTTCCTGATATCGGCCGATCAAGAAGATCGCGTAGTCGGTGGCGGCCGCGATCGCCAACGTGACCAACAGGTTGGTGGCGAAGGTCGAGAGCCCAATGATCTTGTAGTAGCCCAGAAAAGCGACCATCCCGCGGGCGGCCGAAAGTTCGAACACGACCATCACCAGCGTGAGCAACACGGTGACCACCGACCGGTAGACCAGGAGCAGCATCCCGATGATGACCGTGAACGTGGCCGCGGTGATGAGCTGCAGGCTGCGGTCACCTGCCGTGTGCTGATCCGCCGACAGCGCGGCGGGCCCGGTGACGTACGCCTTAACTCCGTGCGGCGGGGGCAGGCTCTTGACGATGTTCTGGACGGACTCGACCGATTCGTTGGCCAGGGCTTCGCCCTGGTTGCCGGCCAGATACACCTGGACGTAGGCCGCCTTGCCGTCGTTGCTCTGGGCGCCCGCCCCGGTCAGGGGATCGCTCCACATGTCCTGCACGTGCTCGACGTGTTTGGTGTCCGCATCGAGCTTTTTGACCATTTGGTCGTAGTAGGCGTGGGCGTCGGCGCCGAGGGGATTCTGTCCCTCGAGCACGATCATCACCGAGCTGTTGGACTTGTACTCGTTGAAGATTGCGCCCATGCGCTTGGTCGCGACGACCGACTGCGCGTCGTCGGGAGTCATCTCCACCGAGCGCATCTTCCCGACCTCATCCAGCTGAGGAACGACGACATTGAGCACCGCGATGAGCGCGATCCAGCCGATGATGATGGGAACCGCGAAGGTTCGGATGATCCGCGGGATTCTTTCCCGTACCGGTTCGTCGGCCACGGGAATGGTGTCGGTGCGGGCGTCATCGAAGTGTGCGCTCATGCGGATTTCACCAAGCAGAAGGTCAGGGCGTGCACGCCGTTGGTTTGGTTCTCGGCCTTGACTTCGTCGTCGATGGTGATGCGACAGCCCAACGAATTGCCGTCGCTTTGGGCCGAGAGGTTCGGGAAGACCGATGGGGCAGTCGTGCTGAGCACCAGCGTCCACGGCAAGGGCGCACCGTCGACCCGCTTCGGGTCGGCAGACAAATCCAAATAGTTCACGTTGGCCGTGCTGGCCGTGCCGAAGACCTCGTACTTGACGACCTTCGGCTTGAACGGCTTGGAATCGTCCAGCCGTGGGCTCGTCATGATGCCCGTGTCGTGGGCTCCGAAGAACGACTTGACCCGCGCCACCGCGAAGCCACCGATGACCAGGACCGCGACGATCAGCAGCGGCAACCATGTGTTGCGCATAACCTTCGAGATCTGCACCTAGGGAATTCCCTTCCTCGTCATCCGATCGTGACGTGGTCAGTCATGCGCGACGGCTTACGGTGCGCCGCAACGGTTTCGGCGGTCGCCTCGGTCCGTACAGGTTCGATGGTCAGAGGTAGCGGTCTCACGAGAACGCCGGTCGTCGCCCCCAGTGCGACACGCGCCGTGCGACGCGGAGGCGTTCCCGAGTACCGCAGAACAGAGCATAGTACATACTGTGCATTTGTTGCACACCATGCAACGATTGCGGTCGGTGTTTCAGGTCACTTCGTGAAGATGCTGTTGACCAGCGCGGCCGCTCGCTCGACATGGGGCATCGGCGTGTCGTCGGCGTCGCCCTCGCCCCTCGACCACCGCTCGATGCCGGAGCGCACCGCCGTCAGCGCCAGCGCGGCGATCAGCGCGACGATTTCGTCGTCGGGTTGCATGCCCTGGCGGCGGGCGACGATGTCGGTCAGGTGAGTTTGAAACCGTTCCAGGTCGGCGAGGAACGCGGCCAGCACCGCCGGCGAGGTTTTGGCGAGTTCGAGCATGTGTGCTGCGTGTTCGCGGCGTGGGGGCACGTCGCGAAGATGGTGGGCGGCCAGCGTGATCAGCTCCGCCAGCACCTCCGAGTACGGGGCAGGGCCGGCGGCGACGAAATCCGCTACCAGTTCGGGGGGTATGTCGGACGGCCCGTAGGCGATCGCCGATTCTTTGTTGGGGAAGTAGTTGAAGAAGGTGCGCGTCGAGATGCCGGCTTCGGCGCAGATCTCGTCGATGGTGACCTTGTCGTAGCCGCGTTCCACCGTGAGGCGCACCGCGGCGTCGCGGATGTCCGCGCTCGTTTGGCGGCGACGGCGCTCGCGTAGACCCATCTGATTGACGACCACGGCGTCCATAGTTGCACATTCTGCACACTTTGCAGTCAAAAAGTGACGGCATTCGCCGTCCAGGCGTCTGCCGGCATCCCGTTCGCCTGCGCTGCGCTGGGCGGAAAGTGTTCGCGCACAAGCGGGTCGGCCGCTGCGCGCGCGGTTTATGCCGCGGATGGGGCGAGCGCGTCGCGAAGGTGATCGCACTGGCTCGCGAAGAATTTCACCGACACGGGCGCGTTATCCACAATCTGGTCGAAGGCGTGAAACGCGCCGGGAGCGATCTCCTCGTGCACGGGGACGCCCGCCTCCCGCAGGCGCCGCGCGTACTGCCGGCACTCCTCGTAGAAGAGGTCCAACGTTCCGACCCCGATCCACGCCGGCGGCAGTCCGGAGAGATCGTCCCGCCGCGACGGGGCGGCCTCTTTGGCGTCGGCGCCGCCGAGATACCAGCGCCACGCCAGTTGGTTGTCGGTCTCGGTCCACATGATGCGCCTCTGACCGCTGCGTTCGGCGCCGGTCCGATCGTCGAGCATGGGATACACCAGCATCTGGAAGGCGAGTTTGACGTCACCGCGGTCGTGAGCCCGTTGCGCCACCGCGGCCGCGAAGAGCCCGCCGGCGCTGGCCCCGCCGACGGCGAGCCGATCGGGGTCCACCCATGGTTGGCGTGCGAGCCACCGCAGCGCCGCGTAGCAGTCCTCGACCGGGATCGGGTACGGATGTTCGGGTGCCACGCGATGTTCCACCGCCGCGATCGCGACACCGGTGCGGTTCGACAGCTTGCGCAGGAACTTGTCGTCCTGGGCGGCGCGACCCATGATGGTCCCGCCGCCGTGGACCCACAACATGGCCGGGGCGCGGCCGGGAAGATCGACCGGACGATGCAGACGAACCGTGACGTGCTCGTCGACCGTCGCTTCCGGCACGTCCCGCAACCGGCCGGCCGTTCCGAAAAAGTTCATGATCGTCCGCTGGACTTTGAGCCCGCGCTGGAGCGCATACCCACGCGGAAGGAACCGGGCAACCTTGCGCAGACCCGGATCCACCGCCTGCGATGAGGTAAAGGCGTTGCCGGGGAACCGTTTTGCCATCGAAGCCCTCTGTTTCTTCCGCTCGCGGACACGCCGACCATACCGGATCGGCATGGCGTCCCGAGGCGTTCTTCACCGCGCTGACCAGGGATTCTTGCCGGTCGCTGATTGGTCGAGCCTGGGGCAGGGTATCCGCTGTCGTGGCTTCGACCCTTACCAAGATCATCAGCGTCCTGGATCCGCGCACCGGTGACACCGTCACCCAGGTGCCGATCACCGAGCCGGCCGACTGTGATGAAGCGGTCAGGCGTGCGGCGGCCGCCGCCGGCGACTGGGCCCGCACGTCGCCGGCCGAACGCGCCGCCGCCGTGGCGGCCGCAGCGGGCGACCTACGGGCCGCGGCTGACGAACTCGCCGAACTGAACGAGCGAGAGACCGGCAAGCTGAGCGGCGACGCGCGTGGCGGCGTGAACGCGGGCATCGACACGCTCCTTCAGTACGCCCAACTCGGACCGTTGCACCGCGGCAGCGCCCTGCAGGGCGGCTGGTCCGCAACCGATTTGATGGTGCCCCAGCCGCGCGGCGTCGTTGCGGTGATCACGCCGTGGAACGATCCCGTGGCGGTGGCGGCCGGACTGCTCGGAGCGGCCCTGGTTACCGGGAACACTGTGGTGCACAAGCCCAGCGAGCGCTGCCCGCAGACGGGCCGGCGCTTCGCCGAGCTGCTGGCGGCGCGGTTGCCCGACGGTGTCCTCGAAATCGTGGACGGTGACGGCACCGTCGGGGAACGGTTGGCGGCCGCGGAGCTGGTCGATGTCGTCGCGCACGTCGGCAGCAGTGCGACGGGCCGAGAGATCGCGCGGGCCTGCGCCGAGCGGGGCGCGAAGGCCCTGCTGGAGAACGGCGGAAACGATCCGTTGATCGTCGACGCCGACGTGGATCCGGCGTGGGCGGCGGGGCAGGCGGCGCTCGGTGCCTTCGCGAATGCCGGACAGATCTGCGTCTCGGTGGAGCGGGTCTATGTCGTGCAATCGATCGCCGACGCATTCCTCAACGCGTTGATCGACGAGGCGATCGCGTGGGCCGACCGCATCGGACCGCTGGTCGACGAGCGCCATCGCGAGCACGTGCACACGCATGTCGAGGAGGCCACCCGCGCCGGGGCCCACGTTCTGGTCGGCGGCGAGCCGCGACCCGGGCCGGGTTCGTTCTACCCGCCGACGGTGTTGACCGACTGCACGCCCGACATGCTCATCATGCGCGAGGAAACGTTCGGTCCCATCGCGCCGGTACGGGCGGTGCCCGACTTCGCCACGGCACTGGCCGAAGCCGCCGACGACCGATACGGCTTGGCCGCCACCGTGCTCACCGGCGGCATGGCGCACGCCCAGGAGGCGTGGCGCAAGCTTCCCGTGGGGACCGTCAAGATCAACGACGTCTTCGGCGGTGCGCCGGGCGGCGCCTCCGAACCCCGCCGTGCCAGCGGCGCGGGCTTCGGCTTCGGGCCCGAACTACTCGACGAGATGACCGCCATGAAGGTGGTGCACTGGTCGGCGCCCGGCGGCTGACCGGCCGATGGGCTAGGAGTCGATGTCAGTCTCGCCGCCCCGGTCGCGGCAGTAGCCGCGGCTCCTTGCTGAGCATTGTCGGCAACGCTGGACTCCGACCCGGCGGCGAGCACACCGATCAAGCTGCGCCGGTTAGCATCGGATGTCCGGACGTCGAAGTGGAGGGTGAGGCGTGGCTGCGGTACCCGTCATCGCCCTCACTGGTCATCTCGGGGCCGGCAAGACGACGTTGCTCAACCACCTGTTACGCCATCCTCGCACGCGAATAGGTGTGGTGGTCAACGACTTCGGCGACATCAACATCGACGCCGCCTTGGTCGCCGGCCAGGTCGACGAGCCAGCGTCGATCGCCGGAGGATGCATCTGTTGCCTGCCCGACGGCGGTGGGCTCGACGACGCACTCATCAAGCTCGCCAACCCGGCTCGGCGCCTCGATGCCATCGTCGTCGAGGCCAGCGGTCTGGCCGACCCAGTGGCTATCGCGCGGATCATCGGCTTCAGTGAGATCCGCGGGATTCGCCCGGGCGGGCTTGTCGACGTCGTCGACGCAGTGAACCACTTCGACACCGTCGACTGCGGCGCCCTGCCGCCGGTGCGCTACGGTGCGGCGTCGCTGATCGTCGTCAACAAGATCGACCAGGTGCCCGAGGGCGAGCGGGCGGCCATGGTGCAACGCGTCACACACCGTGCCGCGCAACGTAACCCGCGCATACATGTCGTGGCGACGACGGGTGGCCGGATAGCCCCGGAGCTACTCTTCGACGCGTCCGCCACGTCCGGCCGGGTTGGGCAGCTCTCGTTCCTGGATCTGGCGCCCGAGCATGACCATGACCACGTCCATGCCGACGCCGTCGCCGTCCGCAGCTCCGGATGCGTCGACCCCAATGCCCTGTTCGACCTTCTCGAAGATCCGCCGCCGCGGGTGTTCAGGCTGAAAGGGATCGTGGCAGTGCGCCACCGCGCGACCGTTCATGGCTATGTCGTCAATCTGGTAGGTAGCGCAATCCACATCGGGCCTGCGCCGCGGGGGGCCGTGGCCAATCGTCTTGTGGCGATCGGAATGGATCTCGACGTCGATGCTGTCCGTGCGCGGGTCGACAGCGCGCTGCAGCCGGCCCCGGGGCGGGCGTCGGCGCAGGCCCTGCGGCGGCTCGACCGCTATCGGCGCCTGAGTGCGTGAGAAACGATTCGGCTGAATTCGTTCGAGATCGTGGCCTGCGCGCGGCGGTTAAGTCGTGAATAACCCTGCGCTGCAGCAATATTCGTCACAGTGACGTATTGCCGGCGACGGACCTGGGGGACGGGGGATAGGGTCCGGGGCCCGCTTCCGGGCAGGTAGCCGCCCGACGGCCGCGTCGTCACGGCGTGGCTCGTCGGGTTCTCGGTGCCACAGTGACGGGGGCCGGGTGTGACCAACGTCAAGTGACAATAGTGACCCAGTTCATAGCCCGCGGGCCACTAATTAGGCCATCCTTACCATTCGTTTGCATACCTAATGGCTGGGAGCGCGATGGCCGACCTCGACTTTGGCTACGACCTGACCCTCGACGAGGCGCGTAGACGCAGCGCGATGCTCGAGGCGACGGGTGACGACTGGGACCCTGTCGCCGTGCTTGAAGAGGAAGAAAAGGCATACGAAATGCTGTACTCGAATCTCGATGAGGAGCAGCAGCGGGTCTACGACGAGTTGGTCCGCGCCGGCGTGTTGCCTGAACGGACGACTGCTCGTGCTACCGATTGATCCGACGGCCGACCGTGGCCGGCGTGCATGGTTGCCGTGTCCGCGCTGCGATCACCGCGCCAGATGTGGCGATTGTCGAAGCACCCGCAACTGCGATACGCACTGGCAGTACCTCCTGAGTAACAGGGGCACGCTGGTGCATCTGCAGTGCTCGGATTGCGGCCATCTCTGGTCGACCGACACGCATCGCAGCGCGGCCCCCAGGCGCTGGCGACACAATTCGAACTGACCTCCCGGCCAGGGCTCTGGGGTGGGACGGGGTAATTCGTCACGGTGACGCATTGGTCAGGTCCTTGGCGGGGAAGCGGAGATCGGCGGGCGTCGCTTGTTGGCGTGCGAAGCCGGTCGCCGAATGTTCGTGCCATCGAGCGTGCACCCATGGCGGCGCTTGTCGGCGTGTCGCCGCCGTGAGCGCACGCTCGAAGCCCTGACCGCACACTCGATGCCGCGGGGTGCGCCGCCGGCTGTCGACGTCTCACCGGTGAGCGGTTCGTGGGCCAGATCTCGCGAAGGCGGCCCATTTCTGAAAACCGCCTCGCAGGCTTCGTGCCGGTAAGTGACGCAATACCGCTGAGCCGCATAGACTTTCGTCACGGTGACGTTTTGGGGCTGGGTAGGCGGAAAGCCGGATCGGGGGTGCCGGCCACTTAATTGCCACTTAACTGCCGCATCCCAGCGCTCATTTGGGTGTGCGCCTATGGTGGCGCCGATCGGCGTGTCGCCGCCGTGGGCGCACACTCGATGCCCTGAACGCACACTCGATGACGCGGCCGAGGGTACCGGCGGTTGGCGCGATAGCCGGCTCGACCGGGTAATTGCAGGTCGGGGCCCGCGAAGGCGGCTCTCGTCCGCGACCGGGCTATACCCGTTGTGCCGATAAGCGACATTATGTCAAGTTACGCCTGGGATTCGTTATCCTCTCCTGTATCAGCTCATTTCGCGGTTAGTGGGCGGTTAGTGGATCGAGGCGTCGACAACTTTCCCGACGTTTGTCGACGCTCTCCGACCGCTCGGTTGTCGAAGCTTAAGAAATCTTCTTCGCGATATGCTCTGCGATCTGCGCACCCCGGTCGCCGACATTGTCGGCGCAGGCGCTTACATCGATCACCACGTTGTTGGAAGCCGTCAACGCGCGTTGGCACGCCCAAACTCCTCCACCGTCTTCTTGGACCCTCGTTATAGTCAAGACGCCCTCCTCGGCGCGGGCCTTACTCAGCGTCCAGTAGTGCGCCGTGGGGTCTCCCGGGTCGTGGAGATCGACGCGCCGGTCATCGCAGTTCGCCCAGCCCGTGACCTGGCTGGCGTAGAAGTCATGGGCGGCCAAGCCTCCCGGGAACGACACCACCGCCTGGTATGCCACATGATCGGCGTTGTCGCGTCGGTCCTTCAGCTTCTGCACGCGCACAGCCGTCCAGCCGCTGCCTTGGTACGAGTAATCCTGTGCCTCGGCCCAGACCAAACATCCATCAGCGAGAGGCTGATTCGTGTACATGGTGTCGCCGGTGTCGACCACCTCCATGTGGGCGGCCATGATCGAGCCAATTTCGGTCGGGCTGAGCAGCAATCCGGACAGGGCACCGGGTGGCAGCGGTTGAGGAGCATGACCCATGGTCGGAGCCGCTACCACTGTCCCGCTGACGGTCACCGTGCACCCGGCTGTCAGCGCGGACAGCGCCACAATTGCGAGCGCATGGCTGCCTGTCGGCGCGCTCATTCCCCTCGTTCTTCGCATCGTCCCCCTAGCCGCCAAACTGATCAGTCGTCACCAAGTGCGAAGCCACTCCCTGTGCTTCTGGGTCATCGCCTGAATCGACATTGTGCCCACGCTATCGTGGCTGCTGTCATTTGGTTAGCCGGTCGCCCGGACCTCCTGGACGGACGGCCGTGGCGCACAGTCGATCCCAAGTCGTCGCTGGACGGGCCGGTAACGCGCCGAGGCGAGGATGCTCAACGCGGGCAGGTTGCTCTAAACGTGAAATCACTGAGCTTGGTGTAATCGTGAAGCTGTTTGATCTTGCCAGTCACGGTGTAATTGTCACCGTCTCGCGTCAGCGTTGGTGGCGGTGCTCCTCCGGTCGATGTCGGCTCCCAGAAGTAGGCGATACCACCGGCGCTGAAGTCCAAAGTTTCAAGCTTGCCGCCCGCGGCATCGACGG
This sequence comes from Mycobacterium sp. E3305, assembly GCF_001666785.1. Classification (NCBI taxonomy): domain Bacteria; kingdom Bacillati; phylum Actinomycetota; class Actinomycetes; order Mycobacteriales; family Mycobacteriaceae; genus Mycobacterium; species Mycobacterium sp. E3305. Next base: position 16,257 of record NZ_LZJA01000189.1, read on the forward strand.
TGACACCTTCACCGGACTGCGTTTTGGCCGTGACGATCACCGCGCCGCCCATATCGCGGCATTGGACGTCATGCAGCGGGAGAGCTTTGCCGGCCAACGTCAATGAGTCGCTATGTGTCGCAGAGGCATCGGTTGACGTGGTGGTTGACTTCACCGAGGCAGCCGTTACCGATGGATGGCTGCAGGCCGTTGTTGGGATGCTAGCGACAAGGAGCAGAATCGCGGCTGTAGCTCCACTGGAGGACGTTGATCTGGGCAATGGCGAGTTGTCCTCTGCAGGATTGACAAGTGAACTGCGCACCGAGATTCGGCACTGAAAAAGAATCCGGCCGGTGCCTCGGCGGCTGCCGTCGCACATGCCAATCGTATCCAAACACCCCCTGCTAACTTGCGGCGACAGCAGGCTGCGCCAGACTGGAGGGCTCGCAGTAAAGCTACGCGTACTGCCCTGCCGTCAACGGTTCTCGCTCATCAGTCACGGCCAATCATTCCTCGACGGGATGTGGTGGTCATCGCGCACACTAGGACTCGTATCCGACGCCGTGGAGGACCGATACCGGAATGAACCCGGTGGCCGAATTCGACTTCATCATCGTGGGAGCAGGCAGCGCCGGCTGCCTGCTTGCCAATCGACTCAGCGCCAACCCTGATCGCCGTGTCCTCCTGATAGAGGCCGGCGGCCAAGACGACTGGTTCTGGATCAAGGTGCCGGTGGGCTACCTGTACACCATCGCCAATCCCCGCACCGACTGGTGCTTTACGACCGAGCCCGACCCTGGCCTGGCCGGCCGCAGCATTCACTACGCACGCGGCCGCGTGATCGGCGGTTGCTCGTCGATCAACGCGATGATCCACATGCGCGGACAGGCAAGTGACTACGAGCTCTGGGCACAGGCCACCGGTGACGAGCGCTGGCTCTGGGGTGGCCCGGACAGTCCCGGCGAGACACTGGCGATCTACAGGGAGTTGGAAAACTACTACGGCGGAGCCGACGACTGGCACGGCGCCGGTGGTGAGATCCGCGTCGAGCTACCGCGGGTGCGCTGGAAGATCCTGGACGCCTGGCAGGCCGCCGCCGCCCAGGTGGGCATCTCCCCGATCGATGAATTCAACCAGGGCGACAACGCCGGCTGTGCGTACTTTCACGTCAACCAACGGCGCGGCCGTCGCTGGTCGATGGCCGATGCCTTCTTGCATCCCATCGCCCACCGGCCGAATCTCACCGTCTACACGCAGACCCAGGCCTTGCGGCTTCTGATGGAAGATCAGGTCCTCGAGGATCAGCGCCGGGGCGCCTGGACCACGGCCCGGCACCGCATCGCCGGTGTGCGGTTGCTCAAAGGCGGCCACATTGTCGACGTCCGAGCCCGGAACGAGGTGATCCTGAGCGCCGGAGCGATTGGCTCGCCGCATCTGATGCAGGTCTCGGGTCTCGGCCCGGCCGGCCTGCTCGCCCAGCATCAAGTGCCGGTGGCCGTCGATCTGCCAGGAGTGGGCGAAAACCTCCAAGACCACTTGCAGCTTCGAACGATCTACCGGGTCCAGGGCGCCCCGACCGTCAACACCCTGTACAGGAACTGGATCACCCGTGCGGGCATGGGGCTTCAATACCTGCTGTTGCGGTCGGGGCCGATGACGATGCCGCCTTCCACCCTGGGGGCTTTCGCCAAGAGCGACCCCGCGCTGGGAAGTGCCGATCTGGAGTGGCATGTGCAGCCCTTGTCGTTGCCGAAGTTCGGCGAACCCCTGCACCCCTTCGGCGCGATCACTCCCTCGGTCTGCAATCTGCGACCCACTTCGCGAGGCCATGTGCGGATGGCCAGTGCAGATCCCCTGACCTATCCGAAGATCTTCTGCAACTACCTGTCGACCGACGTTGATCGTCAAATCGCCGTGCGGGGCCTTCGGATGACCCGGCAGATCATGGCGGCGCCAGCTCTGGCCCGCTACCGCCCGCAGGAGTTGCTTCCCGGCCCGCAGCTGGTGAGCGACGAAGACCTGCAGAATGCGGCCGGTGAACTCGGCACGACTATTTTCCACCCGGTGGGCACCTGCGCGATGGGAGCCTTTGACGCGCACGGTCGGCCACGGGCGCCCGCCGCGGTGCTCGATACCGACTGCCGTGTGTATCGCGTCGCAGGCCTTCGGGTGGTCGATGCCTCGGCTATACCCACCATCATTTCCGGCAACACCAACGCGCCGGTCATGCTCATCGCCGAGCGCGCAGCGCGGGCGATTGTGGGATAAGTCGGCCACTCCAGGGCCGAAGGTCGGCGGACTCGAAGTCGACACCAACGACGTCCTGGCCCCCGATTGCGGCCAGTGGAACCTCGACCATGCGAGTCATCCAAATGGCGGGCCAGGGCGCTCCCCGCAATTCGAGCTAGAGCCCGGACGGGACGACCTTGTCGTTCACCGTCACCGCGACCTGGCCGGTCGTCGGGTTGTACTCGATCTTGCCGTGCTCGAAGGTCGACACCTGCAGGTCGCCCAAGGCGTTCACGTCGCTGGTGGGCGAGCCCAGCGGACCTGCCGAACCGTTAGTGCCGGTGACCGCAGGCGTGCCGTCCGGGCCACGTGGGACATTCCAGGCCTCCCGGATCTTGCCCACGATGATGTACGCGGGTGTGCCCGCCGCGCCGTTCCTGGCGGTGATCGCGCCGCCCTGGAATTGCTGGAACACCACGCCGCTGTCCCGAGTCCCCGCGTTGCGGTCACCCGTCAGCGGCTTGCCGAGTGCCTTCTTCTGATCCTCGGTTGCCGACGAGTACTTGACCGCGATCGGGCCGGTCAGAGTCACCTCGACGTCGCGCTCCCCTATCAGCTTCACCTCGGTGGGCGGCGCCGGGGCTTTCGAGGTGGAGGTGGCGCTCACCCCGACCTGAGGCGGCGCCGACGCGTCGACGCTCTTGCCATTGCTGCAGCCCTCAGCAATCAGCGCGACGGCGGCCAGGCCGACGATTGCCGCGTGGCGATTTGCGATCGTTCTCATAGGCTTCCTCTCGCGTCTTCGTGTGGTGGGTCAAGTTGCGGCTGACCTTTTCGCCCGGACGTGCCTTCAAAACCGAATCACTTGACTGCGCAGGCGATCGCCCGAACGAACTTACAACGCCGTCATAGACGGCAAGCCAGAGCACCGAGTAAAGATCCACCGGTGCGCGATGGCCCCGACGTCAGCGCTTGATCACTGTCAACGAGCCATGGTCAAGGTCGCTGGTGACGTAGGCGAAGTGCGTGTTTGGGTCGACCGCGATGGCGAGCGGATTGTTTCCGACGGCAAGGATTCCGGTGACGATGCGTTTGGTGGTGTCGACCACCGACACGGACCCACCGCTGTAGTTGGCCACGTAAGCGGTGTTCGTCGGGGGGTCCACTGCGACCCCCGCGGGGCGTTGCCCGACAGGCACACTAGCGGTGACGCTCAGGCTGTTGGTGTCGACGAAGGACACCGATGCATCGTCGCCGCTGGCGATATAGGCGGTGTGCGATGCGGTGTCGATGGCGATGCCGGCCGGGTGGACGCGAAGCGCAACGGTACCGATGACAGTTCGGTTCGTGGTATCGACAACCGTCACCGCGGGATCGGCAGTGGTGACAAACAAGCGGTGCGCGGTCCGATCGATGGCTACCCGGCTTGGACCTTTTCCGGTAGGCACCGTCGCGGTCACGGTATGCGTTGTCACGTCGATCACCGACACCGATGCGCTATCACCGTTAGTGACATAGGCGATCCGGGCATCCGGGTCGACCACTACCCCGCCGGGGTGGCTCCCGACACCGATTCTGGCGATGACCGTGCCGTTGGTGGTGTCGATGACCGACACCGAGGAGTCGTCGTAGTTGGTGACGTAGACGGTCCGGGTCGACGGATCCACGGCCACGCCCACCGGGTGGCGTCCTACCGCGATGGTGGCTGTGACCGTACGACTGCCGGTATCGACCAGCGACACGGAGTTGGAACCGGTGTTTGCGACATAGGCGGTGTGTCCGGCGGAGTCGACCGCGACTCCAAACGCGCCATTGCCTACCCGTACCGAGGTGGCGACCGTGGGTGGACCACTCGGCACTGCGATGACCCCCGAACTGGGCGTGCCTCCCCCGCTCGGCGGCGCGGCCGCCGCCGCAGATCCCGTCGTCTGCGAAGATCCCGCCGTTGATGTAGGAGATCCGTGCGTTGAAGTATGTGTGCGCAGAAAGTATAGGCTCGCGGCCCCCAACGCCATGACCACTCCAATCACCGCGGCGGCGACCACCCAAGATCGCTTGGCGCGCTTGCGGTTCCCGGTTATCTCCTGCTGCGGACCGGGGTGCAATGGCTTCCGCCCTTGCCGTGTTGGCTCACTCGGCCATGAGGCCACTCGAGTGGGGACAGTGGCGGTGTGTGACTGCGCGCTCGGGTCCGGACGGCGTAGCGGCACCGTGATCGCATCGCGCGCGGCTCGTGCCATGTCAACCGGGGTGGCGTAGCGCTGGGCAGGGTCTTTGGCCATGCCGGTGGCGATGACCGCGTCGAATGCCGGCGGCGCGCCGGAGTCAGAAGGGCGCGGCGGCGGCGCCGACAGATGCCCTGCCAACTGTTGCTCGATGCTGTCGCCCGGAAACGGGGCGCCTCCCGTCAAGCATTCGTAGAGCACGCAAGCAAGCGCGTAGATGTCCGAGCGTGCATCGGCCTCACCGACTTTGAAGCGCTCGGGTGCCATGTAGCGCAGCGTGCCCACCACCGCGTCCGTACCAGTCAGACCGGTCTCGCCGAGAACACGAGCGATCCCGAAATCGATCAGATACGCAAAGTCATTTTCATCGAGCAAGATGTTGGAGGGCTTGATGTCCCGATGCACCAATCCAATCTTGTGCGCGGCGTATACGGCGTGTGCCACCTGCTCGACGATGTGCACCGCGCGTGCCGGAGACATTGAACCGGAGGCCAGCACGGTCGCCAGGTCCCGCCCTTCGATCAGGCGCATGTCGACGAATAGCCGTCCGTCGATCTCGCCGTAGGTGTGTATTGGCACCACGTGAGGGTTGTTCAACCGTGCCGCTGAGTGGGCCTCGCGACGGAATCGCTGTTGAAACGTCTTGTCCGCAGCAAAATGCGCCGGGAGTACTTTCAGCGCGACTATCCGGTCGGTGACGGTGTCATAAGCTCGCCAGACCTCTCCCATGCCGCCCCGGCCGAGCAAATTGATTAATCGGTACCGGCCGAACGGGGTCCCGTCCATGGAAACCTCCCGACGCAGCAATTCAGCAACACCATAGTCCCACTGCTGACACGGTTTGGGGAAAGTCCCGCAACGGCCGATTCCGGACCAAATCGCTGCTAACCCGTTGTCAAGATCGAACCCGCGGCGACGCCAATCACGGCCACAGGGGCCACCGAAATCATCGTGATCGCCGCGTTGCACGAGCTCTTCTTCCGGTCTGTTGGCCGCACCGGTAGCGCGTGAAGCCAACTTCGGTGTGGGCGACGGTGAACACTGACCGGCACGCCGCAATCTCAATCGCCTTTTGCCAAGCGGCCTCGCCGTTACGGTTATTTCCCGGGAATTACGCTGTTAATCGGCGGCCCGCCGTTTCGGAGATCTAGCGGCTTCATTGAGCGTGTCGCGGCATGCTTTAGTAGCGTTAACCCGCAAACGAGCGCTCGCCAAATGGCGATGTCAGTAATTGGCCGAGCGTCAGCACATGACCGGGAGATTGACCGGATGGGTCTAAGCCTCCGAGGCCCAGGCGGCCGTAGGGCAGGCCGATACCGGTTGCGGTTGCGTGCTGACGCGGGCAGCGGCTTTTACGGCAAGCATCAGGTTCGGCTGCTGCGAATCTATTTGGGCGCCACCACGTTCCTCTACACCTGGGGTGTTGTGTTCAGCACCTTCATCCGAATCCATCCCGGGCTGAAGCCGGGGAACCCGACCGGAGGCATCGCGGCGGTCGTGCTCGGCGCCGCGGCGTTGGCGTGGTTGGCCGTCCGGCCCGACAAACCCGGACCGGCGACGGCCGTGGCGATCGTCGCCACACCCATGGTGATGGCCTTCCACGTCGCGATCGTCGCCGAGTTCGTCTGCCTGATCGCCCCGATGTTTCTGGCGATGTACCTCCGCGGGTTCTACTCGCCGCGCCGGGGCGCGCTGCTGGTCGGCGCGCTTACCGTGGCGTGTGTCGTCGCGCTTGCGCTCGCGCCCATGCCCAAGTTGTACATCGACTACCTCATCTTCGTGATCGCGATTGTCGGCGCCGCCGAGTCATTCGGCCTGTTGACGCGGACCTTGGTCGCCGCGGCGTGCACCGACCCGCTCACCGGACTGCTCAACCGTGCCGGCTGGGAGATTGCCACCGCCGACTTGCTGGCGCGGTCCCGTTCGACCGCGTCCACCGTCACGGTCGTCGCGCTGGACATCGACAACTTCAAACAGATCAACGACACCGACGGACATGTCGCCGGCGATCGGCACCTGATAAGTCGCGCGGATATCTGGCGAGAAGTGGCCCCCGCGCACGCCGTTCTGGCCAGGTTCGGCGGCGACGAGTTCGCGGTGTGTATCGCTGACCGCCCCGGTCGCAAGCCCACCGCGGCAGACCAATTCGTCGGCGCCGCGCGGCTATATACGCCGGGCACCAGCATCGGGACCGCGTCGGCCTCCGGCAAGGACGCCGATATCGCCACGCTGCACGCCGCCGCGGACGCCGAGCTCTATATCGCCAAGCAGAAGCGAATCTCCGAGGCCCGTGAGGCCGATGCGCACCGGCGTTATGAGTCCCGCTGAATTGCTTGTGCCGCAAGCGGGTTCGCCCGCACCGTCGGGTGCGGCGGCGGGACAGTGCTCGTCGCCGCCGCCCAACGACTCCCGCACGGGCGGGCCAAAACCAAACGAGCTGCGTGTGCTCGCCTACTCGTGGCCGCTGCTAACCCATTGTCAAGATCGCGACTGCGGCGACGGCGATCATCGCCACAAGGGCGACCAAAATCACGGTGATCGCCGCGCGCACGATCTCTTCTTCTGAGGGCCGCCAGCGCGGTTTCAATTCGGCGAGAACGGTGTCCCCTCCCCAGGGCATACCGTTGAGCCGTGCGACCGCCGAAATGACATCGTCGTGCGCGTCGAACGCGTCGTTCTCGATTGGCTCGTGCGCGGCGATTGCGATCGTCATATCAGCCCCCAGGCTCGCGGACGCCGATCGGCGTTGTTCGGGTCAAAGCTTCGGAATTCTCGTGAATTCATGATACGAGCGCGAAAATCACGATTGCGGTAACGATCCTTAACGGTCACGGCACGGAGTCGCGCTAAGCGCCAACCATGCTCGCCTGACAAGAGGCTCACGGCGGCCGCCGGCCAAATTTGGGATCGGTAGCGGCAGGCGCGCTATTTACTTCAACTGCAGAGCGCCCCGACCACGGGCCGCCCGACGGAATAGGACAGTCATGATGCGACGGATCGCGCGGTTGGCGACCACCGCCCTGC
>NZ_LZJA01000190.1:0-9218 GCF_001666785.1 Mycobacterium sp. E3305
AAACGGCTCGACGCGTTCCCGAAGTTCATGTGGATGCCGTCGCGCGACGTCGCGCGCATCGGGGTCGACGCGCTCGCCCACGACTGCGGCACGGTGATCGCCGGTCTGCCCAGCCACCTGTCCACCCGGCTGTTCCAGTTCATGCCGCGACGGCTGCTGCTGCCGCTACTGAAGAACCAGCATCCCGGCCTCAAACGCGACCTCTCAGCCGGCTGAAGGCCAGGGCCGCATCCAGCCCTCGACCGGGAGCGCGAGCGCGTCGACCCCGATGCGCGCGACGTCGCGCGACGGCATCCACATGAACTTCGGGAACGCGTCGGCGAATTTGCGCTCGTCCATGCCCGCGTTCTTCAGGAACTCGGTGCGCACCGGGCCCGGGCACAGCAGCGCGACGGTGACACCGGTGCCGGCGAGCTCGCCGCGCACCCCCTCGGTGTAGGTCTTCACGAACGCCTTGGTGGCCGCGTAACCGGCCTGCCCCGGGAAGGGGTGGTAGCCGGCGGTGGACCCGACGTTGAGGATCGCCCCGCGCCCGCGCGGCACCATCTGCTGGACCGCGCGCGTGGTCAGGTCGATGACCGCCTCGCAGTTGACCCGCACCTGGGCGATCTCGTCGTCGGCGCGCGCCGCGGTCACCGATCCGATGGTGCCGACGCCGGCGTTGTTGACCAGGATGTCGGCGGCCAGGCCGCGGCGGCCGACCTCGTCGAGCAGGCCGGCGCGGGCGGCCGCGTCGGCGACGTCGCAGGCGATCACCTCGACGCGCACGCTTTTCGAGAGTTCGTCGGCCAGCTCGCGCAGCCGGTCCTCCCGGCGGGCGACGAGCGTCACGCCGTGACCGCGGTCGGCCAGTTCCCGCGCGATGTCGGCGCCGATGCCCGACGATGCGCCGGTCACCACGGCGGTGCTGGTGGGTGAGGGAGTCGGAAGGGCCACGCGTCGAACCCTACAAGGGGCCGTCGAGCGTGAGCCCGATGCACGAGAAGGGCTGGGAAATCGTCCATATCCCGAGAAGCTCGGCGCACGAAAAAACCCGGCTCCCAAGGGGAGCCGGGTTTTCCCGTAGCTGTCGGACTTAGAAGTCCATACCGCCCATGCCGCCGGTCGGGTCGCCCGCGGGAGCGGCCGCCTTCTCCGGCTTGTCGGCGACGACGGCCTCGGTCGTCAGGAACAGCCCGGCAATGGACGCCGCGTTCTGCAGCGCCGAGCGGGTGACCTTGACCGGGTCGGCAACGCCGGCCTTGAGCAGGTCCTCGTACTCGCCGGTGGCCGCGTTCAGGCCGGTGCCGGCCTTCGCGTTGCGGACCTTCTCGGCGACAACGCCGGGCTCCAGCCCGGAGTTGAAGGCGATCTGCTTGAGCGGGGCCTCGAGCGCGACGCGCACGATGTTGGCGCCGGTGGCCTCGTCACCGGTGAGCTTGAGCTCCTCCAGGGACGGCGCCGACTGCAGCAGGGCCACGCCACCACCGGCGACGATGCCCTCCTCGACGGCGGCCTTGGCGTTGCGGACCGCGTCCTCGATGCGGTGCTTGCGCTCCTTGAGCTCCACCTCGGTGGCGGCGCCGGCCTTGATCACCGCAACACCGCCGGCCAGCTTGGCCAGGCGCTCCTGCAGCTTCTCGCGGTCGTAGTCGGAGTCGCTGTTCTCGATCTCCTGGCGGATCTGGGCCACGCGCCCGGCGATGGCGTCGGTGTCACCGGCACCCTCGACGATGGTGGTCTCGTCCTTGGTGACGACGACCTTGCGGGCCTTACCGAGCAGGGCGACGTCGGCGCTCTCCAGCGACAGGCCGACCTCTTCGCTGATCACCTGACCACCGGTGAGGATCGCCATGTCCTGCAGCATCGCCTTGCGGCGGTCGCCGAAGCCGGGGGCCTTGACGGCCACCGACTTGAAGGTGCCGCGGATCTTGTTGACCACCAGGGTGCTCAGGGCCTCGCCCTCGACGTCCTCGGCGATGATCAGCAGCGGCTTGCCGGCCTGGATGACCTTCTCCAGCAGCGGCAGCAGGTCCTTGACGGTGGACACCTTGGAGCTGACCAGCAGGATGAACGGGTTCTCGAGGACGGCTTCCTGACGCTCGGCGTCGGTGACGAAGTAGCCCGAGATGTAGCCCTTGTCGAACCGCATGCCCTCGGTGAGCTCGAGCTGCAGGCCGAAGGTGTTGGACTCCTCGACGGTGATGACGCCCTCGTTGCCGACCTTGTCCATCGCCTCGGCGATCAGGTCGCCGATGGACTGGTCGCCCGCGGAAATCGCCGCGGTGGCCGCGATCTGCTCCTTGGTCTCGACGTCCTTGGCGGACTTGAGCAGGACCTCGGTGACCTTCTCGACGGCCTTCTCGATGCCGCGCTTGAGGCCCAGCGGGTTGGCACCCGCGGCGACGTTGCGCAGGCCCTCCTTGACGAGCGCCTGGGCCAGCACCGTGGCCGTCGTCGTGCCGTCACCGGCGACGTCGTCGGTCTTCTTGGCGACTTCCTTGACCAGCTCGGCGCCGATCTTCTCGTACGGGTCCTCCAGCTCGATCTCCTTGGCGATGGACACACCATCGTTGGTGATCGTGGGGGCGCCCCACTTCTTCTCCAGGACGACGTTGCGGCCCTTGGGACCCAACGTCACCTTTACCGCGTCGGCGAGGGCGTTCAGCCCCCGCTCGAGGCCGCGACGGGCCTCTTCGTCGTACGCAATTGTCTTGGCCATTGCGAAGTGATTCCTCCGGATCGGGAATGACACCGGGTGGCCACGGGTGGCCACCCCATTACTTACGCTGGCCGGGTGCAGTGCCCGCGACGGACGACCCCAGGTGTCTGCTGGTCTCACCGTCCCGACCTAGCACTCACCTGTCGCGAGTGCCAAGGTCATTCTTAGCACTCGCCTATGCCGAGTGCAAGAACGGGTCAGGCCTTATCGCTGCACGCGTAAACCGTCGATGACGACGTCGGTCGCCCGCTCGGCCAGCGCCGAGTCGTAGGCCTGCATCGCCTGGCAGCCGACCAGGATCGCCTTCAGATCCCGCATGTCGACGTCGCGCCGCGCGGTGCCGGCCTCCTGGGCGGCACGAAGCAGCTCGCCCAGCATGGCCCTGAACGCTTCCTCGGCCTCGGGGGCGGCGCAGGCGATGTCGATTCCGTACCCCGCCAGCGCGTCGACCAGGCCGCGGTCCGCGGCACCCCACTGCAGGACCATCGAGCGCAGGAAGGCGAACAGCGCCTCCCCCGGGCCCTCCGACTTCAGCAGGGCGTGCCCGTCGTCGACGAGGCGGCGCATCCGGTCCTCGATCACGGCGGTGAACAGCGCTTCCTTCGTCGGGAAGTGCCGGTAGACGGTGCCGGCCCCCACCCCGGCGCGGCGGGCGACGTCGTCGATGGGCACCGACAGGCCTTCGGCGGCGAAGGTCTCGTAGGCGACGTCCAGCACGCGCGCGCGGTTGCGCGCCGCGTCGGCGCGCAACGGCCGTGCGGGTTCGGCCAACAATTCACCACCCATCGGTTGACAAAGCGGGGCGTGCGTTCCGTATAGTCGAGTCAACCGGAGCGCTCGCCCCGTTTACCTTACTACTTTGAGGAGCTTCCGATGGCCAAGTGGACCGCGCGAGACATTCCCGACCAGGCCGGACGGGTCGCCGTCATCACCGGGGCCAACACCGGCCTCGGCTACGAGACCGCCGCCGCGCTGGCCGACCACGGCGCACGCGTCGTGCTCGCGGTGCGCAACCTCGATAAGGGCAAGGACGCCGCCGCGCGCATCGCCGCCGCGAGCCCGCACGCCGACGTGGCGCTGCAGGAGCTCGACCTGACGTCGCTGGACTCCATCCGCGCGGCGGCCGAACAACTCAAGTCCGACTACGAGCAGATCGACCTGCTGATCAACAACGCCGGCGTCATGTACACACCGAAGGAAACCACCAAAGACGGCTTCGAGATGCAGTTCGGCACCAACCACCTGGGCCACTTCGCCCTCACCGGCCTGCTGCTGGAGCGGCTGCTGCCGGTGCCCGGATCGCGGGTCGTGACGGTGAGCAGCGTGGGCCACCGCATCCTGGCCGACATCCATTTCGACGACCTGCAGTGGGAACGCTCCTACAACCGGGTCGCGGCCTACGGGCAAGCCAAGCTGGCCAACCTGCTGTTCACTTACGAGCTGCAGCGGCGGCTGGCCCCCCGCGGGACGACGATCGCCACCGCCGCCCACCCCGGCGGCTCGAACACCGAACTGGGCCGCTACACGCCCACGGCGTTCCGGCCGCTCGTCAACGTGTTCTTCTCGGTGATCGCGCAGGACGCCGCCATGGGCGCGCTCCCGACGCTGCGCGCCGCCACCGACCCGGCCGTTCTCGGCGGCCAGTACTACGGCCCCGACGGGTTCGCCGAGACCCGCGGCTATCCGAAGTTGGTGTCGTCGAGCGCGAAATCCCACGACGCCGAGCGGCAGCGGCGGTTGTGGGCGGTGTCGGAGGAGCTGACCGGCGTCACGTATCCCCTGGATTGACATCGAGCAGCTGCTCGTAGAAACCGCCGAAGCCGCGGGCCCGGTCGGCCAGATGGATCTCCAGGATCCAATGGCACAGGCGGCCGGCCGGGTCGGTGCGCCGCATCGGCTTGTTCGATCCGGGCGCGATGTACCACTGGACGCCGGGGCCGGCGATCTTCTTGTGCGGGAACTCTCCGACCAGGTGACCGGCGATCGAACTGGCGAACTCGAAACCCTCGGCGTGGGCCAGGCCGACGACGAAGTCGAAGAGCTCGGCCCCGGTGACGTCCGGGCGCCGGTCGAAGTACTCGCGGCCTGCCCGCCACACCCGGGGCAGCGCGTCCCGGAGGGCCGCCTTGGCCGGGTCGTCGCCGAGCACGAAGGTGCGGCCGAAGTCGGCCTCCCACTCCGCGAAGATCGGCCCGAAATCGAGGAAGACGATGTCGCCGTCGGCGACCAGCCGGTCCGGCGGGCGCTCGCTGAAGGGTTGCAGCGTGTTCTCGCCGGCCCGCACGATGCGCCGATGCCAGTGCCGGGTCACGCCGAACAGGTCCGCGGCGAGGCGGTTGATCTCATCGGACAGCTGCCGCTCGGAAACGCCCGGCCGGATGATGCCGCGCCGCTCGACCTCGTCGAACAACTGCGACGCCTTCTCCTGGGCTTCGAGCAGCCGCTGCGCGCGCACGTCCTCCGGGGCCTCCACTCTCGCGATGCTAACTGGCAGGCTGGAAACCATGTCGCTCGTCGTGCCGCCCTATCCGCCGCCCCGGTACACCAAGGACGAGCCGGGGATCAGCGCCTGGCTCAAGCGTGCCGACGAGCCGCCCGACTACGAGACCGGTGGCGTCAAGTACCACTACCTGGCCAACGACCAGGCCACCGGCGGCGACTACGGGCTGTACCGGGTCGACATCCCCGCGGGCGGCGGCGGCCCCGGACCCCACTTCCACCGGGCGATGTCCGAGGCCTTCTTCGTGCTTTCCGGCACGATGAAGCTCTACGACGGCACGCAGTGGGCCGACGGTCGGCAGGGCGACTTCCTCTACGTGCCGCCGGGCGGCGTGCACGGCTTCCGCAACGGGGCCGACGAGCCGGCGTCGATCCTGATGCTGTTCGCGCCGGGTGCCCCGCGCGAGACGTACTTCGAGGGCTTCGCGGCGCTGGCCGACATGACCGACGACGAACGCCGGGAGTGGTTCGTTCTGCACGACAACTATTGGGTGCAGTAACCGGTTAACGGTGAGCGAACTCTAGGTGCCGCGCACTGATACGCGGCGCGCGCGCGACGTAGGGTTTGGCCGTGCAGGTGAGGACGAAGCGCGCCGCGGCGTGGTTGCGGATGAAGGTCGAGACGGCGTACAGCGCCCCGGTGCGGACCGCCGAGCGGGTCAAACGGCCCAGGCGCCCGGGCCTGCGGCGCGTGCCGACCGCGTCCGCCCGGGTCCGCGGGCGCCGGTTCAGGCGTCCGACCGGTCACCGGCCGAAGCGGTAGTCGGCGTCGACCAGCTCGCGGGTGCGCTCGAAGAAAGTGCGTCCGCTGTAAGGCAATTGGGTGACCACCTTCCCGCTCGGATGCCGGAAGTAGTTGTCGCATGCGAGCCAGACCTTGCCCACCATGGCCGCCTGGATCTCGTCGTTGTAGCGGCGCTGCGCGTCGGGTGTCACTTGGACGGTGCGCGCCCCCCGGGCGTTCATCACGTCGAGGATGTGGCGGACGAACGTGGTCTGCGCCTCGTGGATGTAGATGATCGAATTGACGCCGTTGGTGTTGGGCCCGTAAAGCGTGAAGAAATTCGGATAGCCGGCCACCAGGGTGCCCAGGTACGCCTCGGCGCCGTCGCGCCAGTCGTCCGCGAGGCGGCGCCCGCCCGACCCGTGGACGTCGATGCTGGCCAGGTAGTCGGCGGCCTTGAACCCGGTGCCATAGATGACGGTGTCGACGCGGTGCTCGACGCCGTCGACGGTGCGCACGCCCCGCTCGGTCAGCTCGGTGATGGCGGCCGTTTCCAGTGTGACGTTGGGCAACGCGAACGTCGGATACCACTCGCGCGACATCAGCGGCCGTTTGCAGCCGGCGGGATAGTCCGGCGTCAGCTTCGCGCGCAGCTCGGGGTCGGCCACCTTGCGCATCAGGTAGCTGCGGGCCAGCTCGGTCGCTTCCCGCGTCTGCGCGGCGTCGACGTCGAAGCTGGACGACTCGTAGGCGTCGAAGGCCTCGTCGCGCAGCTTGAGCGCCATCTCGGGGTGGCGTTCGAACAGCTCGTGCTGTTCGGGCGTGAACGGGAAGTCGAAGCGGGGCGCGATCCAGATCGGGGTCCGCTGAAACACGGTCAGGTGCGCGGTTTCTCGCGCGATCGCGGGCACGTACTGGATGGCGCTGGCGCCAGTGCCGATGGACGCCACCCGCTCGCCGGCCGTCGACTTGCTGTGATCCCAACGCGACGAATGGAATTGGCGGCCGCGGAACCGCCGCGCGCCGGGGATGTCCGGGACGTGGGGCACGTCGAGCATCCCGACGGCGCTGACGACCGCGTCGAACTCGTGCTCGCGACCGGCGTCGTCGGTCAGGGTCCAGCGGCCCCGGGTGTCCGACCAGCGCGCGGCGGCCACCGCGGTGTTCGCCCGCAGGCGCGCGCCCAGCCCGTGACCGTCGGCGACCCTTTCCAGGTACGCCAGGATCTCGGGCTGGTTGGCGTACGTCTTGCTCCAACGCGGGTTTGGCGCAAAGGAATACGAGTACAGGTGCGACGGGACGTCGCACGCCGCGCCCGGGAAGGTGTTGTGGCGCCATGTCCCGCCGAATCCGTCCGCCCGGTCGTAGATGGTGAAGTCGTAGCCGCCCTCGGCCAGCTGGATGCCCATGGCGATGCCGCCGGCACCGGCGCCGATGATCGCGACTCGCGGCTTCAGTCCCATTGCGCGAAGTAGGGTCGCTGCGGCCGGGTCTTCTCCACCAGGATGAACACCACACCCCACGGGTCGATGAACCAGGTGGTGCGGACCCGCGCGACCTCCGCGATCCCGCTGACCAGAAAGCGCACGCCCCTGCTTTCCAGCTCCGCCCGGGTGGCGTCGAGGTCCTCGCAGATCAGCCCGACGTGGGACAGCCCCGGGTCGGTGAGGCCGGCGCGACCGGGCCGATCCGAGCCCGCCGCGCCGAGGTATTCGATCACCTCGAGCACGCGATCGCCGTCGCCGTCGAACCCGACGATGGCCGCCTTCATGCTGGGGTCCGCCACCAGCTCGCCCATGTCGTCGCGAATGGCGTTACCGGTCATGACATACGGCGGCGAGAGCACACGCAGGCCCAACACGTCGCGGTAGAAGGCGACGGCCGCCTCGCAATCCGGAACACACACCCCGGTGTGGGCCATCCCGGTAATCACGTTCTCGACTCTACGTCGGTCCCACGGCCTCACCGGGAGCGGTTGGGAAATCTGACCGGCCGATAATGGCGGGGTGCGGTCGGTCCAAGAACATCAGCGCGTCGTAGCCGAACTGATCCGTCCCCGCCCGGCGGCCACCGCCGCACTGGCCGAGGCGCAAGGGCTGGTGCTGGCCGAGGACGTGGTCGCGCGCCTGGCGCTGCCGGTCTTCGACAACTCCGCGATGGACGGATACGCGGTGCGAGCCGAGGACACGTCCGGCGCCACCCCCGAGCACCCGGTGGCCCTCGAGGTCGTCGAGGACATTCCCGCCGGGCGCACCGACGAGTTGACGCTGCAACCCCACACCGCGCACCGCATCATGACCGGCGCGCCGCTGCCCGCCGGCGCGACGGCCGTCGTGCCGGTCGAAGACACCGACGGCGGCGTGGACGTCGTGTCGATCCGCGCGCCCCGTGAGGCCGGCAAGCACATCCGGCGCGCGGGCGAGGACGTGGCCCCCGGCACGACGGTGTTGCGGCGCGGCCAGGTGGTGACGCCGGCCGTGCTCGGCCTGGCCTCGGCGCTGGGCATGGCCGAGTTGCCGGTGCTGCCGCGCCAGCGGGTGCTGGTGCTGTCGACCGGGTCGGAGCTGGTGGCGCCCGGCAATCCGCTGCGGCCGGGGCAGATCTACGAGTCGAATTCGATCATGCTGGCCGGGGCCGTCCGCGACGCCGGCGCCGACGTGATCGCGGTGGCTACGGCGGAAGACGATGTGGCGCAGTTCAGTTCGATCCTCGATCGCTACGCGGCCGACTGCGACCTGATCATCACCAGCGGCGGGGTCAGCGCCGGCGCCTACGAGGTGGTCAAGGACGCGTTCGGCCGCGAGGGCGACCAGGGCGTGGAGTTCGTCAAGGTGGCGATGCAGCCCGGCATGCCACAGGGCATCGGCCGGGTGGCCGGCGCGACGATCGTCACCCTGCCCGGCAACCCGGTGAGCGCACTGGTGTCCTTCGAGGTCTTCATCCGGCCCGCGCTGCGCAGGGCCATGGGCCTACCTGACCCGGAGCGCCCGCACCGGGCGGCCGTGCTCACCGAATCGCTGACCTCGCCGCGCGGCAAGCGGCAGTTCCGCCGCGCGGTGCTGGACCGCGACACCGCGACCGTCACCAGTTATGGCCCGCCGGCCTCGCATCACCTGCGGTGGCTGGCGTCGGCGAACGCGCTGCTGGACATTCCCGAGGACGTGGCGGAGGTGCCCGAGGGGACCGAGCTGCAGGTCTGGGACCTGACCTAACCCGCCGGGGTGGCGCTGCTGGTGCCGACCGCGTTCAGCGCCGCCTACGGCGCGGGCGGCGCGGGCTCGGCCATCGCGATCG